>DATFET010000114.1:0-9492 GCA_035250835.1 Anaerolineales bacterium | reverse complement strand
CAAGCTCCACAACGTATAATCTCTGAATTACAGACTCCGGAGGACATATGCCTGACCTTGCCATGTTTTCCCTGACAGAAGAGCACAAGATGATCCGCGATGCGGCGCGTGACTTTGCCCGGAATGAGATCGTCCCGATTGCGGCGGAGTTCGACGAGAGCGGGGAGTTCCCGCACGCCACCATCAAAAAGATGGGTGAGATGGGCTTTATGGGAATTGAAATCCCGGAAGAATACGGCGGCGCAGGCATGGACAGCCTCGCCTATGTCCTGGCGCTGGAGGAGATCTGCAAGGCGGATGCGTCGCACGGGGTGATCATGTCCGTCAATAACTCGTTGTACTGTCACGGCATCATGAAGTTCGGGACGGAGGAACAGAAAAGGAAGTTTGTCACACCCATCGCCTCGGGGAAGGCCGTGGGCGCCTACTCGCTGACGGAACCACAAAGCGGCTCAGACGCAGGGACAATGCGCTCCCGCGCCCGGCGCGATGGCGACTCGTATGTGTTGGACGGCCGCAAGTCCTGGGTGACGAGTGGTCCTGTTGCCGATACCTACGTGGTATTCATGATGACAGACCCCGATAAGCAGCAAAAAGGGATCAGTGCTTTTTTAGTGGAGGCCAATACGCCCGGCCTGACGCGCGGCAAAAAGGAGCCCAAGCTGGGGATCCGCGCCTCGGCGACCAGCGAGTTGATCTTCGAGAACTGCCGCGTCCCTGCGGGGAACCTCCTGGGCAGGGAAGGCGAAGGCTTCAAGATCGCCATGACCGTGCTGGATGCCGGTCGCATTGGGATCGCCACACAGGCGTTGGGAGTCGCCGAGGCGGCTTACGAAGCGGCGCGTCAATATGCGGTCGAGCGCGAGGCGTTCGGCCAGCCGATCGGCGCCTTCCAGGGGACGGGGTTCAAGATCGCCGATATGAAGACTCGCATCGAAGCCTCTCGATTACTGATCTACAACGCGGCCATAGCCAAGGAAAAATCCAAGAAGGACGGCGGGCGTTATTCACTGGAAGCATCCATGGCAAAACTGTTCGCCTCGGAGACTGCCATGTATGTGACTCACCAGGCGGTGCAGATCCATGGCGGAATGGGCTACAGCAAGGAGCTGCCCGTGGAGCGCTATTTCCGCGATGCGAAGATTACCGAGATCTATGAGGGCACGAGTGAGATCCAAAGGCTGGTGATTTCGAGGAGTGAGCTGGGGTTGAAGTAGATCATCTGTTTGTTTGCCGCCATGCGACTCTATCGGTTGATCATCAAGGCATCAATCCCAATCCTGTCGGTTGTTTTTTTGTTATCTGGAATTACCCTGCTGCATGCCCAGTTTTGGGTGGCTGGGGCGGGCTGCCTGGTTCCTGCGCTGATTGGATTCATGTACAGCCTGCGCCAGCTTGAAAAATCCCCATTCACCGCAGAAGAAATGGATGTGCTGCGGCCGTGGGTCCCGACCCTTACGGTCTGGCTGATCGTCATTAGCCTGTCGATCGTTTCTGTTATTTATGTGGCAGACAATTCCAAAAGCCCCGAGGCCGATCGTGTGGCTGCACTCGCCTATGTATCGAGTGTCATGCTCGGGCTGCTTGCGGTCTGGTGGCGAGCGCTCAAAGCATTTCGATGGAGCGCGCTGATCAAAAAGTTAAAAGCCAGCCGCATCGAATTTGGTTTGCTGCTGGGTGTGCTGCTGCTAGCGTTTTCCCTGCGCACGATCGGCATCGCCGCGCACCCTTATCCCTGGTCCGGTGATGAAGCCTCCATCGGCACGGAAGCGGTCCGCATCCTGAATGGGACGGTGACAAACTTTTTCGAGACGGGCTGGGCCAGCCAGCCGAACTGGTCGTTCCTGCCGACTGTTGTAACCCAATTACTCCTGGGACAAAATATCACGGCGGTCCGCTTGACAAGCGCGGTCGCGGGAACATTGGCAGTCTTATTTGTGTATCTGGCGGGACGTGAGATGTTTGATCCTGCTGTTGGGCTGATGGCAGGGGCTTTCCTGGCGACCCTGCCTTATCACCTGCATTTCAGCCGCATCGGTGTATCAAATGTCGTCGATAGCCTCGTATCGTCGGCGATGTTCTGGCTGCTCATACGCGGCATCCATAAGGACGATGCGCGTTATTACTACACTGCGGGCGCGCTGGCGGGACTGTCGATTTACACCTATGCCGGCACACGGCTTGTCCTGATCCTGGCCTTGATCACCTTCCTGTTCCTTATCGTTCGGCAGAAGAGATTTTTCGCCAGTCACTGGAATCATCTGCTGGCGTTCGCGGGCGGGACCGTAATTAGCGCAGCGCCCCAGGCCGCGTTCTTCCTGCGTCATCCAGATCTGTTCCTGGGAAGGTTTAGGCAGGAAGGTCTCTTTCTCAACGACTGGCTGGCTCTCCAAGTGGCGGAGAACGGCAAAAGCGTCTTCGAAATCCTCCTCAACCAGTTCACACGGACCACGATGGTGTTCATCGCCTCACCTGCCCTCGGTAATTTCTTTAATTCCCCTGAACCCTACCTGACTATATTTGGCAGCATCCTGTTCCTGCTGGGGATGGGATACGCTCTGGCTTATATTTTGGAGCCGCGCTATTTTATTCTGATCACCTGGTTCTGGATGGTCATCCTGTTTGGCGGCATCCTGACTTTGAATCCGCCGGCCAATACCCGCCTGTTGATGACCACCCCTGTCGTCGCCCTGTTGACGGCGCTCGGCGCATCCAAACTGCTTGAGTATCTGCAGAAATTCAATAGCCTCAGCCAGCGGATGGCTGCTCCGATTTTGCTGGCTCTCACTGCTGTACTTTCCTATCAAAATATCAGTTATTACATGTTCGAATACCGCTCGCAGATGTATTTTCAGGATCCAAACGGCGAGTACGCCATGGAGATCGCCCTCATGGCAAATGGGCTGGGGGACGATGTCCAGATCTTCGTCATGGGGGAGCCAAGAGTGTATGCCGATTTTCCCACCTTTGCATTCATCGCCCCGAACAATCCCCGCACCAACGTCGGCTCGGCGAACATGGAGGCCTTCGAGCTGCCCTCGGACCAGAAGGCGGCTTTTTTTGCCATTCCCGAAAACCGAGAATTGATCGCGGAGATCAGCAAGAAATATCCTGGTGGGAGCGGGGGCCTGGTATTCAGAAAGCCCAAACCGCAGGAGATCCTGTTCGAATACTACATCCTCACCCGCTGAAACCGAATCCCGAACGGAATCGTCTCCGATAAGATAAAATCATCCCCATGAAGGCTGTCTTATTCCGCCAGCACGGCGGTCCCGAAGTGCTGGAGTATTCAGAATTTCCCACGCCCGAGCCAGGAGCGGACGAAGCCCTGGTCCGTTTACGGGCCGCCGCCCTCAACCGCATGGACGTGATGGTCCGCAATGGATGGCCCGGCTTAAAGCTGGAGCTGCCTCACATCAACGGCGCGGATGGCGCAGGGGAGATCATCTCGTTTGGCGCGCCCCTTTCCCAGACGATGGGGTCAGGTTATCCACAAGATCGTGAGTTGGAGATCGGCGATCGCGTCGTTATCAACCCCAACCTCGGCTGTGGCAAGTGCGAATATTGCCTGGCGGGCAGAGATAACCTGTGCCGGGACTGGCACCTGCTGGGCGAGACGGTGCGCGGCACGTATGCCGAGTTTGTGGCGCTGCCGGTTCGTCAGCTCTACAAACTACCTCACGGTTTTGATTTCCACCAGGCTGCTGCTGCAGCGCTCGTCTATCAAACCGCCTGGCATTCGCTCGTGGTGCGCGGCAATGTACAGAAGAATGAGACTGTGCTCATCGTCGGGGCCGGGGGCGGAGTCAATACTGCCAGCCTGCAGATCGCCAAATATATCGGCGCCCAGGTGGTGATTGTAGGCTCAGACCCGCACAAGCTGGACAGGGCAAAGTCCATCGGCGCGGACATCCTGATCGATCGCTCCAAGGATGCGGACTGGTCAAAGTCCGTTTTTCTTGCCACCAATAAACGCGGCGTGGATGTCGTGGTGGATAACGTCGGCATCACGTTCGTGCAGAGCCTGCGCACCCTGCGAAAAGGCGGACGCCTGCTCACGGTAGGCAACAGCGGTGGCGCGCGCTTCGAGATCGATAACCGCTATATGTTTGCCAAACACCTGAGCATTATCGGCTCGACCATGAGCACCCTGGCAGAGTTCAGGGAAGTCATGGATTTGATCGTCGCCGGAAAGCTCAAACCGGTCCTGGATAAGACCTATCCTTTGAAGGATGCCGCGCACGCACAGGAGCGGTTGTGGAGGAATGAAAATTTTGGAAAGATCACATTGGAAATCTCATCATGAAACGGTTCCCCTGGTTTGAAGTCATCCTGGCGGTGGTAGTCATGTCCATCAGCCTGTATGCCGCTTTTTCAGATGGACAAAACTTTTCCTGGCGCTGGTTTACACGGGATGATGCCTATTACTATTTCAAAGTGGCACAAAACATCAGTGAAGGTCAGGGCAGCACGTTCGATGGCATCAACAGGACGAACGGCTATCACCCGTTGTGGATGCTGGTCTGCATCCCGATCTTTGCGCTGGCACGCTACGACCTGGTCCTGCCACTGCGTATCCTGTTCCTGGTGATGAGTGGGCTTTCCGTGGCGACCGCGATCCTGTTCTACAGGATGATCGGCAAAATTTTTGCTCCTGGCATTGGAGCGTTTGCGGCGCTGTACTGGGTCTTCAGCCTGAACGTTTTGAGCCGGGTCTACAAGCAGGGACTCGAGACCGGCGTCGCCGCTTTCTTCATTGTCCTGTTCGTCTATAAGTCGTTCCAACTCGAGCGTTCGTGGCGGGACAGGCCTGTTACTCGATGGGATTTGATCGTCCTGGGAATCATCGGCGCCCTGGTGATATTCAGCCGGCTCGACCTCGTGTTTTTTGTAGCGTTGGCGGGCATCTGGCTGGTCTTCCGCGGCAGCCTGATCCGCTACTTCCTGCCGCTTGATATCGTCTCCATTATTTTTTCAGTGCTGCTGGCGTTTGTGTTCAAGGAAGGGTTCCCTGGCTATTATCGGCTGGGCACGGTGGCGGTCAGCATGGTCCTCGTCAGCCTGGCGGTAAAAATCCCGCTTGCCTATATTTGGGGGTTGTACTTCAGAGAGAAGGTCAGCCGGCCAATGGGTCTGCTCAGATCGCTCGTTTTGTTTGTGATATCGAGCTCGGCCATCATTGGGATTGCCATGATCGTTATTGCCAGGCTTCAATCCTTTATCAGTTTCCCGCGTATGGTCATTGTATATGATGCCATCGCCACATTCATCCTTTTGGGACTGATCCGGTTGATCGCGATCGGCTGGCGGACACCGGACTCTCTTTCACCGAAGAGCGAATCGACTTTTGAATTTATTCGCAGCAATTGGAAGCAGTGGCTGGAGAGAGGCCTGGCCTATTATGGGGTTGCTTTTGGAGCCCTGGCAATCTACATGCTGTGGAGCAAGCTCGCTTTCGATACGACCTCCCCGGTCAGCGGACAGATCAAGAGGTGGTGGGGATCTCTATCCGGACGCGTGTATGGTGGTTCGGCCAAAAATATTCAGTCCTTTTTTGGGATCAGCTATAGCGGCGATTCGAATGCGTGGCACCCGGCCTCCACCTTCCTGGGTAACTGGGCAGAGCACTTATATAGATTTATCGCGATCCAGGACATCTGGCGGTATGTACTCATCCTGGCTTTGTTTGCCCTGGGATTTTATGGACTGCTGTTGATCAATCGAAGGAAAGGGAAGACAGCTGTCATCCGGCTGGGTATTATCCCGCTTTTGTGCGGCGCCCTGCTCCAGGTTTTCTATTATCACATGCTGGGTTATGCTGCATACAAGGAATGGTACTGGGTGATCCAACTGGTCCTGATCGTGCTCGCGTTCAGCCTGATACTGGGTATGCTGTATCTGGTTTTTCGCAGGGCGCCGGCTGCCGCGTATATCGCCTGGGGACTGGCGATCCTCTATGGCTTTTATGTAGGGTCGGGATACTGGTCTTATATCCAGCGCAAGATGACTCATGGCGAGTGGGCAGAGGATGCTCCCTACATGGATATCTCAGCCTTCCTGGAAGAGCACACAGAACCCGGCAGCGTCATCGGGATGACCGGCGGTGGAAATGCTGCCTACTTTATCCGCGACCGGACCATTATCAACATGGATGGCTTGATCAATAGCTACGAGTATTTTGAGCTGTTAAGGAACAGGGAGGCAGGCAGATACCTGGCTGAGAAAGAAATGGATTATGTGCTGGCAAATCTTCAGATCCTCAACAGCCTGCCGTACCGTGGTCAATATCATGAATATCTGGAACGGACAGGTCTTCGCTATGGTGGAAAGGAACTGGCGCGTTATCTTCTGCCTCAGCCATGACTGCGTTCCTCCTGTCGCTAGCGAAGCCTAAATCCATGACTCAGAAACGTCCGTTCGGTGTAACCCTCTTCATTTGGATGGTGTTATGTTTATCAGCGTGGGGTTTGCTCCGTCTCACTGCGGCTCTGCGCTGGTGGGATGTACTTAACCAGTATGACTCGCGTCTCAGCCTGCTGTATCTGTCCATCACGGGAGTCGTCTGGGCGCTGGTGGGAGCCGTACTCCTGTGGGGTATGTGGGTCGGGAAGCGCTGGGTGTATCCAGCCATTCCCATCTCCATTATTCTCTGGCTGCTGGAGTACTGGCTGGAACGGATTTTCTTTCAGGCGCCGCGAGCCAACCTGACTTTTATGATTTCTGCCTCGGTCGTTTTATTAGCAGTATTATGGGTCGCTGCGTCCAATCGGAAAACCAGGAACTTTCTCTTGAGAAGCGAGGAACATGACAAACCAGAACAAGATTCAACATCTGCGTGAGCAAAAGGTGAAGTCCCGCCTGGGCGGCGGACCAGAGCGCATCGAGGCCCAGCACAAAAAGGGACGCCTGACCGCCCGCGAACGAATCGACATCCTGCTCGATAAAGGCTCCTTCCGCGAAGTGGATGCATTCATCCAGCACCGCACCCATGATTTCAAGCTGGACAGCCAGAAGTTCATGAGTGATTCGGTGGTGACTGGCTGGGGCACGATCGAAGGACGTCTCGTGTACGTCTTCTCGCAGGATTTCACAGTGTTTGGCGGCAGTCTTGGCGAAGTGCATGCCGAGAAGATCTGCAAGATCATGGACATGGCGATGAAGAACGGCGCGCCTATGATCGGCTTGAACGATTCAGGCGGCGCCCGCATCCAGGAAGGTGTGGTTGCGCTGGGAGGCTATGCCGATATATTTTTGCGCAACACCCTGGCGTCCGGCGTCATCCCGCAGATCTCCGCCATCATGGGACCCTGTGCAGGCGGAGCGGTCTATTCGCCTGCCCTGACCGACTTCATTTTCATGACTCGCAATACCTCCTATATGTTCGTCACGGGACCGGATGTAGTGAAAACCGTGACCCACGAGGAAGTTTCGTTCGAGGAGCTGGGGGGCGCGAGTGTCCACTCGGAAAAGTCCGGTGTGTGTCACGTTGCCGCGGAGAGTGAAGGGGATACGCTGTATCTGATCCGCAAGCTGCTGGGTTACCTGCCGCAGAATAATATGGAGGATCCGCCGTTCATGCCGCTCGGCGATGATCCGCTGCGCATGGAGGAAGGACTCGACAGCCTCATCCCGGACGAGCCTGGCAAACCCTACGACATCAAGGATGTCATCCGCATGATTGTGGATGGCGGCCAGTTCTTCGAGATCCACGAGGGATTCGCACAGAACATCGTCGTGGGCTTTGCGCGTTTGGGCGGTCACTCGATTGGCATTATCGCCAATCAACCGGCTGTGCTGGCAGGCGTGCTGGATATCGACGCCAGCGAGAAAGGCGCGCGCTTTGTCCGCTTCTGCGATTCGTTCAACATCCCGATCCTCACCTTCGAGGACGTGCCCGGCTTTCTACCGGGCACCTATCAGGAACATCATGGGATCATCCGTTCGGGCGCCAAGCTGTTATTTGCCTATTGCGAAGCGACCGTCCCCAAGCTGACGGTGATCACGCGCAAGGCCTACGGCGGGGCATATTGCGTCATGTCCTCCAAGCACATCCGCAGTGACCTCAACCTGGCCTGGCCCTCAGCAGAGATCGCCGTCATGGGTCCGGATGGTGCGGTGAATATCATCTTCCGCAAGGAGCTTGAGAAGGCGAAGGACCCCGTCGAGAGGAAGGCACAGCTTGTTGCAGAATATCGTGAGAAGTTTGCAAGTCCTTATGTGGCGGCTGAGCGCGGTTATATCGACGATGTGATCGAGCCCAAGGAAACACGTCCACGTTTGATCAACGCACTGGAGATGTTGAGCAACAAGCGCGAGACCAATCCCGCCAGGAAGCATGGAAATATTCCATTGTGATGCTGTCATTGCTGTGGTTTCGATACAGGCGAATAGAACGCCCGCCTTACTCAACCAGCGGCTCGCATGGATAGGATGTGAGGTGCCATGTTCAAAAAAGTGTTAGTTGCCAACCGTGGGGAGATTGCGGTCCGTATCATCCGTGCCTGCCGTGAATTGGGGGTCGATACCGTTGCGGTCTACTCAGATGCAGATCGGCGCGCATTGCACGTCCGTTATGCGGATGAGGCTTATCTGCTGGGTCCTGCGCCATCGCGCGAGTCCTATCTACGGGCAGACAAGATCATCGACATTGCGCGCAGCTGTGGCGCGGACGCCGTCCATCCCGGCTACGGGTTCCTTGCCGAGCGTGAAGATTTTGCGTCGGCTTGCATAGATGCGGGGATCGCCTTCATTGGGCCGAGGCCTTCCTCCATTGCGGCAATGGGTGACAAGGCTGAAGCGCGCGCCACGGTCATCAAGGCAGGCGTGCCGGTTGTGCCGGGCACCGAGGACGTTGGCAATCTGAGCGACGAAGAGCTGCTGGCAAAGGCGCCCCAGATCGGCTTCCCGTTATTGATCAAGGCCACTGCAGGCGGCGGAGGCAAAGGTATGCGGGAGGTCAAAAGCCTGGATGAAATGCCGACCCTGCTCCAGTCGGCGCGCCGCGAAGCGGAATCTGCTTTTGGCGATGGCAACGTCTATCTGGAGAAGCTGGTCGAGAAGGCTCGCCATATCGAGATCCAAATCCTGGCTGATGGGCATGGAAATGTGATCCACCTGGGCGAACGCGAATGCTCCATCCAGCGGCGGCATCAGAAATTACTGGAGGAAGCGCCCTCGGCCGCGCTGGATGACGGGCTGCGCGAACAGATGGGCAGCGTGGCGGTCAAGGCTGCCCAGGCTGTCGATTACGTCAACGCCGGGACGATCGAATTCCTGCTCGACAGGGACAACCATTTCTATTTCCTCGAGATGAATACGCGCCTGCAGGTGGAACATCCCGTGACTGAGATGGTCACGGGAATCGATATCGTCAAGGAACAGATCCGCGTAGCCCGCGGCCGGGCGTTGAGCTACAAGCAGGAGGATGTGAAGTTCAACGGTCATGCCATCGAATGCCGGGTCAATGCCGAGGACCCATACAATAACTTCATG
>DATFET010000110.1:0-2636 GCA_035250835.1 Anaerolineales bacterium | reverse complement strand
CAACGAGGGAGAGTTTGCCGGGGGTGGAACTGTAGCTGCCGCGAGAACCAAATTTGGTCTATATTCAGTCTGGATCAAATTCAATATTTCCTGAACATTCTCTGCGCCCGGCTCGTACACGACTGCCACCTGTTTCACATTTGCCAGGGCGAAATCTGCCGCCGACAGCCAGCGCCCAAAGGAGGTTGGATAGCGGGCGGAAAAGTCCGCCACCTGTCCCAGGGCAGTCTCTGCCAGGTCACGGTACCTGCCTTCGTCGGTAAATGCAGCCAGTTTCAATAGTGCCTCGCACGCCATCGCGTTCCCAGATGGGGTGGCGTTGTCCTGCATATCCTTCGGGCGGACGAGCAGAGTTTCATGGTCGTGCCGTGTGTCAAAGAAACCTCCAGTGGGGTCGCTGAAATGTTCCACCATCTCGTCAGCCAGCCTGGAAGCTTTCTCAAACCAATCCGGGTTGAAATCCGACTGATAAAGATCCATAAGTCCAAGGATCAGGCCTGCATAATCTTCGAGATAGGCATTGTGTTTTGCCTGGCCATCGCGCCACGAGCGCAGCAAGCGATCGTTGATGTACAGATTATCCAATAAAAATCGTGCATTGCGGACCGCGGCATCAAGGTAATCCTTTCTATTCAGAGCGCGGCCTGCCTGCGCAAATGCGGACAGCATCAGAGAATTCCACATCACCAGGATCTTGTCATCGGTACCGGGGCGAATACGCCTATTACGGACTTGTAAAAGCTGGCGGTGAGACTCAGTCAGTTTCTGGCGAACCAAGTCCGGGTCCAATTTGAAGCGGGCAGCCAGGGTTGAATCGTCCAGGGTGCGCTGAAGGACTATTTTGCCCTCCCAGTTCCCCTGCGAGGTCATCCCATACGCCGCTTTGAAAAATTCGAAATCCGAAGAAAGCACATCCTGGATTTCATCCAGTGTCCATATATAAAATTTGCCTTCCTCGCCTTCCGAGTCGGCGTCCAGGCTGCTGTAAAAACCTCCAGCAGGATGGGTCATTTCGCGCAGAATAAAATCCAGAGTCTCTTCACAGGTCTGGCGATATCTTATGTCACGCGTCACGAGGTAGCCGTGCAGGTAGACCAGGGCCAGCTGGGCGTTGTCATATAACATTTTTTCGAAGTGAGGTACTCTCCAAAAATTATCGACACTGTAGCGAGCAAAACCACCGCCGACCACGTCGTACATACCTCCGCGCGACATGGCATCCAGGACATGGACACAGAACTTTAGGATTTGTTCGCGCTGTGTTAAATCGTTCAAAGCGCGGCGCAACAAAAACTCAATGGTCATCGGCTGGGGGAATTTAGGAGCGTTTCCCCAACCGCCGTTGCTCCAGTCATATGAATCGAGCAGAGAGTTTACAGCCGCCTCAGGGTGTTGAGGAGATAGCATCTTTCCGGATTCAGAAGCTTGAGATTGCGGTTGAATATATTCGACCACCTGGTTGCCCACGCGGGTGATCTCGTCCCTGTCTTCACGCCAGGCCCTTGCCAGATTCAAGAGCACATCCTTGAAGGCAGGCATATTGTAACGCCTGACCGGCGGAAAGTAGGTGCCGGTATAGAAAGGCTGCAGGTCCGGCGTAAGGAAGACGGACATCGGCCAGCCGCCGGAGCCGGTCATTGCTGTAGTCGCCTGCATATAGATGCTGTCTAAGTCGGGTCGCTCCTCGCGATCCACTTTGATACAAATAAAATGTTCATTCATGATCGCGGCGGTCTCGGCATCCTCAAACGACTCGTGTTCCATAACGTGACACCAGTGACAAGCAGCGTACCCTATGCTGAGAAAGATCGGCTTATTCTCTAGGCGAGCTTTGGTTAATGCTTCATCACTCCAGGGATACCAGTCAACTGGGTTATTTGCATGTTGCAGCAGATAAGGGGAATTTTCATGAACAAGCTTATTTGGCATGGATCATCTCTAAATTAAGAACTCAAAGTCTATTAACGATTATATTCCTGAATATGGACGGGTTCCCATTTGCGTAGTGAATTGATGCGATATATTTTTGAACAATTCTTCAACTGTTGTATCGATAGGATTTTTTCAGAGACTTGACCGCTCTCCAGCAAATAAGACCGGAACGTGCCGGGCAATAATCCACACTCGACAGGAGGGGTGACGAGTTCTCCATTGAGTTCAGCGACCAGGTTTCCGATGGTAAATTCTGTCAGCTCGCCGCGCTTGTTGTAGAGCAAAACATCATCGCACTCGGGATGGGCCGAGCGGGCGGTGTCATAAACTTCGCGACAGGTTGTCTTGTGAAAGAGAAAAATATCGTTCGAGTCGATCGGTTTGTCCGTCAGACCGGCATGGATCGTTTTTTCCTCCATTGCAATCGTCGTGGATTGTATTTCGAGGCTGCCTTCCCGATCCAGCAGCAATCGAACCCTTTGCGGTTGGCTGAAGGATTTTTCGATTCGACTCAGTTTTTCATCGATCATGGACCTCGAAACCGGAAAGTCGAAATAAAGAGCTGAATCCATTAAACGCTCGATGTGCTGCCTTTTCAAAAAGAATCCACCTTTTAGCTCCCAGAGCAGGGTTTCGAGCAATAAGAATTGAGGAGGTGACTCTGTCAGGACGCGGGCTTTGAGCAGGGCCTCATCGTATTCATC
>DATFET010000106.1:0-5498 GCA_035250835.1 Anaerolineales bacterium | reverse complement strand
CATGAATATTTCACTATGTGCAAAGTTGATCATGCGCAAAATGCCATAGACCATTGTGTACCCCAAAGCAATAAGGGCGTATATGGCTCCCTGGGAGATTCCGAAAACAACGAAGTCCAGCCATTGTTCGCCGGTATACTTCCCGGCACGGATTGTGTTAAATGTGCCAATTAAAATACCTGCAACGATTAATATGCGGAACCCCCATAGAAAACCGCTGACAATAAGGTCCAATAACCGTTCATTCAGGCTCGTGCGCATGGGCGGTCTCCTCAATGAGCTGCGATGTAGTAAGGAGATGGGCAAGGATTTTGCCTTGCCCATCTTTTCTTAAAGTTTTATTAGACTTACGGCCAGATCTTCTTGGGGTTCGAGGTATCTTCGCCGCCAGGAGCCCAGGTGGCGGGATCCGCGTTCATAACCTCATACATCGCAATGACAGGGGCGCCGCAGTCACCGGAGGCTGAGCAGGAGAGAGTTCCGGTGAGGCCCGCGAAGTCCGTGGTGGCAAAAATGGCGTCACGCAGGGCCTGGCGCGGGACATTGATTGTTCCATCTTCACCAACGACGGCAACCTGCTCCAGGGCTGCGAACAGGATATTCGCTGCGTCATAGGCATGCGCATGGAAGGCAGACAGGGGCGCCTCGCCGTACTTGGCCTGATGCTTTTCAAGGAAGCCTGCATAGTCGCCGGTAAAGGCGGTGAAGTCCGGGCTGGAGAGTTTCATGCCCTGGACGTTCGGGCCGGCGGCTTCGAGAAAGTCAGGGGAGAATATGCCATCTGAACCTGCGATCGGCACTTCCTCCAGACCGGCAACGTCACGGACCTGAGAGGTGAGGTAACCACCCGCGGCGATGAAAACCGGATAGTACAGGAAATCGGGAGCAGCCGCGGCGATCGTAGTGAGCAGAGGTTTCATGTCTGTGGCGTCCTTGGCAATGGCTTCCTGGGCGACGATCTCACCGCCGAGGGCGACAAAGTTATCGGCGAAGACCTGCTGCAGTGCCTGAGCGTAGGCCGAACCATCGTGGATGGTGGCAGCCGTGCGGGCGCCCAGTTCGTTATAGGCATACTCGGCGACAGCCTTGCCCTGGAAGGCATCGCTGTGCGCAGTGCGCGCGTAGCCGGCGAAATCCGGACCGCGGCCGGGATCAGTCAATAACGGGCGGGTGTTGGACGGCGAGATGGTGGTCAGACCAGCGTTGGTCAGAGTGGCGATACCGCCGACGGTTTCATCCGAACAAGCGGAGCCGATCAGGCCGACCAGCGAGGTATCGGTCGCGAGTTTGGCAGCGGCTGTGGCGCCGCCTTCAGGTGTACAACCACCATCTTCCGTGGTCAGCAGGATCTCGTGACCCAGGATGGATCCACCTTTGTCGTCGATGGCGATCTCGACACCGCGTTTGGAGTCTTCACCGAGGCTGGCGTCAGCACCAGAGAGCACACCCCAGTAGGCGATATGGACGGGCTCATCGGGAGCGATCGTGACACATCCCAGGGGGTCATCACAGGTAAATTCACCTGTGGTTGGGGCCTCAGTCATGGCCGGTTCTTCAGTCGCGGCGGGAGCTTCGGTCATGGCCGGTTCCTCGGTCATGGCGGGAGCTTCGGTCGCCGCAGGTGCACAAGCCGCGAAAAGCATGCTTGCAACTACCAGCAGCGAAAGCAAAGCAAATAAGCGTTTCATTTTTCGTTCTCCTCCGAAATAGTTTGTGAAATCCTTCGTATCCTCATCATTGGCGGATACAACAACAGGGTTGACAACACTCTCCTTTGTCGCCACCACCTCCTTTCGATTGGAATATCTCTTAATCAAAGTACCGATATTATAAATAAAGCCGGGAATCGTCGCGGCTTTTCTAATCACTCTGGAATATGCTTGGAAAACTTAGTTGCCAATGGTAAGGCATATATGTTCTTGGGTCAAGAGGGGATTGATTTGCTTCACTTGTTTTTTTCTTGAGGTTTATACAGCAGCTGCTCACGGATCCGCAGGTCAGTATTTCTGATTTTCATGGCAAGGTCAGCGGCCAGGTTGTACATCAGCCGATACCCCAGTTGTGGATAGGTATCGCAGAGCATGACCAATTTATCTCGTGGGATGATCAGTAATCGGGTGTCTTTTTGTGTAGCGCAGGCGGAGGCGGATCTTAAGCCTTCATCCACCAGCGCGACCTCTCCAAAGTTTTGCCCCCGCCGAAGTGTGGCGATTGTCCGGTTCTCGCTGTCTGTCTGTACCGAGCTGACAAGGGAAGGGTCAACGAAGATATCCACCTCACCCTGCACGATGATGTACAGTTCCTTGCTGCTGCTGTTCTCTCTGAAAATCAGGTCATCCTTCTGAAAAGTGGCTTCCTGACAAAGGTTGGCAACGAGTTCGAGTTGTGTCGGCGTGAACTGATAGAAGATGTCACTTTGTTTCAAAAAGTTGACGATGGTTGCAGTTGACACACGACCTCCACGATGGTTCGAGTGTAGCATAAACAGGGATGAAGTGCAACGATTCGGACGCTGAGGGTCCGCTCCCTGCGCCGTCCCCGGCGCAGATTTTCCTGGTGACCGCCGGGGACGGCGGTGTGAGCTTTTTTCACTCAGGTTTTGAGTGCTCCCGGCGCTGAGCTGAGCGACTATCAGCGTGGCTACGGATACACCTTATCCAGCCAATCCAGCGGATTTACCTGGACGCCGTTTGCCCACAACTCCCAATGCAGGTGCGCGCCTGTTACCCGGCCTGTTCCTCCCACGACGCCGATCACCTGACCCTGCTCCACCATATCGCCAACGTTCACAAGCATCTCGGATTGATGCCAGAATCCGCTGTAAACTCCTCCGCCATGGTCGAGGATCGTTGCATTGCCGCGCACGGTCAGCGGTGCGGCAAAGACAACTCTGCCCGGGGCCGGTGCAGTGATTTGCAAGCCCTCGCCGCCGCAAAAATCCAGCCCCGAGTGGAACCCGGGGACTTCGATATCTGAATTGACCACTTTATATGTGCGGCGGGTTCCATAACGGGAGGTAAAGCAGCTGGGATCCACTGCCGGTGAGGCGAAAACGCCGTTCCAGTAGCGAGTGGGTGTGACGGGCGTCGTCAGAGCATTGACGTTTTGATTCTCGGCTTCGGTCGTGGCTGGGTCCAGCGTGCTGGGATCATTCAACGGAATCTCTTCACTCAGGTAGTCGCCCTCGGTGACCAGCACCATCTGCTCAAAGGATTGCTTCGAACCATCCGGAAGTGTTGCTTCCAGACTTAAAGGATATACACCCGGCTCCAGCAGTGCATGGACACCCTGCAAAGCAACCTGACTGCCGCCCTCCTGTAAAAAATGCAGAGGCTTATCGATAAGGTTTCCGTATAATGAAACACCCTCCTGCGCCCGTACCCGAATGACTTCAGTTCCGCCCTGGACCAGCGGCAGAGGTTCGATGCTCGCCGACTCGAACGCGGAGGGCAATCCCGTAGCATTCCCTTCATGATTATCCGAAGATGAGTACAACACATCACCTGGAATCGTCTCCCATGTGCCGCCCAGTTTGTTCAGGGATGTGAGCGTCCATGGGTCGCTGTTTTGTTTGACCGCCAGTTCCAAAAGTGACTCGCCTGATGCCGGGGTGATGCGCGTGTTCAGAGAGGATTGGCCCGCCTCGGTGGGGATGATCAGGCTGGTGCCCACATACAGCTCGGTCGGGCTGACGAGACGATTCAGACGGACCAATTGCTCATCGGAAACCTGCGTGCGCCGGCTGAGGCTGCGCAGCGAGTCGCCAAAGGGGATGATCTCCGTTTCCAGGATGCCGCTGACCCCCTCCAGGCCGGGGATGATGATCTCCTGTCCTTCCGATAGAAGGTTTGGGTCAATGGATGGATTCGCTCCGGCCAGTTCCTCCACCGTCACGTTGAACCGGGATGCGATGAAGGAAAGCGTATCGCCTGGCTGCACAATGTAGACAGGTCCAGCGGATTGCGCGGAAACAGGCTGCACAAACATTGCGGTGAGAAGAATAATAGAGAAGAGGAAGGATATCGGTTTACGCATCCTTGAATTGCACCCTGTCACCGATTTGAAAGTCATTCCATCGTTCCGGATGAAGCTCCAAAACGTACTTTGCCGGTTGTTTTGAGAAATAAGCAGGCCGCCATGACCGGGCGATGATTTTATCCACGATTAGCATGTCGGAATTGATCCAGAGCACAGAGAGGTCGAACGAGACAAAAAACATGTGGATGGACGACTCGAGGCGCGAATCACGCGTCCCAGCCAGAAGCAGGCCTTCGTCCCGCGCGAGGCGGGAGCGGAAAGTCAATCCGCGCAGCTGGGTCAGGAATGTATCACAAAATTTAACCCGCAGGGGAGCGTCGATCCCGCGATTCATATTTTCAATTGAAATATACTTCGTCATAGGGAAAATCTACCGCTCTCTTCAATAGACATTATTGGTAATAACAGGTGACAGTCACTTCGGATGAATTTTCCCGAGAAAATTACTGGTTAAAGTGACTGTCACCTTATTTCCGATAGATAGAGTCTAATAATTAAGTAAACGATAGATACGAACGCAGAACCCTGCGGTGCTCCGCAAAAACGAGGCGATCCACTGGACGCCTCGCTTCATGCCCGGGATTTGGATTTGAGCACCTTTTCGACGCTGTTCATCAAATCCTGCGGACTGAACGGTTTGGCGATGTAGTCGTCCACCTTTGCAATGTGGAGCCCAAGCACCCGGTCGATGCTTTGTGCCTTTGCAGTGACGACAATGACAGGGATATCCCTTGTTTTTTCGTCCGCTTTCATTTGCTGGTATACTTCCCAACCGTCCATATCGTGCATCATCAGGTCCAGCAGCACCAGGTCGGGTTTTTCCTGACGGATCATTCGCAATCCTTCCACTCCACCCGCCGCACCTTTTACCTCGAACCCACGACGTCCCAGGATCAATCGCATCAGGTCGATCATTTCAGGTTCGTCTTCGACACATAAAATGCATTTCAATTTTGTATTCATCATGTTAGCATTGGGTAGTTTACCATTAAACTTATACCGATGAAGATACTATCATGGAACATCAATGGCTTGCGCGCTGCGCTCGTGAAGAATGCTCTCAATTGGGTGTGGGAACAGCAGCCGGATGTCCTGTGTTTGCAGGAAATCAAGGTTCATCCCGATCAGCTCAGGGAGGAACAGCGGAGCTTCTCAGGATATGAAGTCATCTGGAATCCCGCACAAAAACTAGGCTACAGTGGGGTAGCGACGTTCCTCAGGACACCCGCTGTGGAGACCCGGTTGGGGATGGATATGCTCCGCTTCGACATGGAAGGCCGCCTCATTTCCACGCTCCATCCTGTTTTCCGATTGTTCAACGTTTACTTCCCGAATGGCCAGCGCGGCAAGGAACGCCTGGACTATAAGCTGGATTTCTACGCCCATCTGCTGGCTGTGTGTGACAGGCTGCATGCCAGCGGGGAGAACGTCATCATCACCGGGGATTTCAACACCGCCCA
>DATFET010000087.1:0-10282 GCA_035250835.1 Anaerolineales bacterium | reverse complement strand
GACGATCAGGTCATATTTCGCCAGCAGTCGATGTTTGCCAAGAGGTGCAGAGAGGTTGGATTCAGGGAACAAGCCGGCACATTCCTGAATGCCCTGCAAGCCCGGATCTGCAAGAAAATTCGCCCACCATCTCTGCAGGTTGGGGGAGTTGGCACGTCTGGCGATCTGCTCCTGTGGGATCCCGATCAAATATTGCTGCACCTGGCGGTGAAAGTATTCACCTTCCTGCTGGTGTTTCTCGTTCTCGAGCGCGGGCTCGGACTCCATGGCGGGATAGGAGAGACGCTCCAGATAACGGAGCTTGAACCGCAGGGAGCAGTCCACGTAATCCTGCAGGGAGGATTGAGAGAGCACGGATAATGGAATTGCTGCCATTTGTCTGAGGAAAATTATAGCATGACTGAAAGAGGCCGCTCTGCCGCGGAGTTCGGTTATACTCGGATGAATACTTTTCCCCGAGGAGTTTGATTTATGGATTGGATTACCCAACCCGAGACCTGGATCGCGTTTCTGACGCTGGTCGCGCTGGAACTTGTGCTGGGCGTGGACAATGTAATCTTCATTTCGATTCTGGCTGGCAAGCTACCACAGGAGCAGCAGCAGCGGGCACGGACTACCGGTATTATCCTGGCTGTGGTCACCCGTATATTGCTTTTATTTTCGCTCAGGTGGATCGTTGGCTTGACCGATACACTGGCCACTGTGCTTGGTTTTGAGGTCTCCGGGCGCGATCTGGTGTTGTTTGCCGGCGGCCTCTTCCTGCTATGGAAAAGCGTGCATGAGATCCATCAAAAACTGGAAGGGGAGGAAGGCCATTCCTCTGCCAAAGTGCGGGGTGCTTTCTGGAGTGTGATCGCTCAGATCATGGTGCTCGATATCGTGTTCTCCCTGGACTCAGTGATCACAGCCGTGGGCATGGTGGACGAAATTGCGATCATGGTTGCCGCCGTGATCATCTCGGCGATTGTCATGGTGTACACCGCCGGTCCACTGAGTGGTTTCGTGGAACGCCATCCAACTGTCAAGATGCTGGCTCTGAGCTTCCTGTTATTGATTGGTTTCACCCTGATCGTCGAAGCCCTGCACCAGCACATCCCGAAGGGATATATTTATTTCGCCATGGGCTTCTCGGTCTTGGTGGAGATGCTCAACCTGCGTCTGCGAAGGAATGCAGAGAGGCCGGTCAATCTCCACGAGCCTTATACAAAAGCAGTCGCGGCAAGCGTGGCCTCGTCTGCTGCATCCGCTGTTCCAGCAGCGCCGAAAACCAATAACAGGAAGACAAAACAGAAGAGACGGAAGTAGCCCGGCTAAACACAAGGCGGATGCAGCTGCATCCGCCTTGTGTTTATTTTCGCCCGTTCTTTTCCTTCGCAGACTTGATGAATCCCGAAAACAAGGGATGAGGCTTCATTGGCCTGGATAAAAATTCTGGATGGAACTGGCTTCCTACCATAAAGGGATGGTCCACGACCTCGGCAATTTCCACCAGTTTGCCATCGGGAGACATCCCCGAGAAGACCATTCCCCCCTTTTCGAATTCCTCTTTATAGGCATTATTAAATTCAAAACGATGACGGTGACGCTCATCGACTCGCTCCACGCCGTAGGCTGCGGAGGCTTTTGAGTCTTCTTGCAGCTCGCAGGGATACAGCCCGAGCCGCATGGTGCCTCCCATGTCAGTAATGGAGCGCTGGTCGATCATCAGGTCGATGACCGGGTATTCTGTCGAGCGGTCGAACTCCGAAGAGTTGGCATCCTCATGGTTGAGCACCCCGCGTGCGAAGTCGATGCACATCACTTGCATCCCCAGGCACAGACCGAGATAGGGCACCTGCTTCTCACGTGCATAGCGGGCAGCCATGATCTTGCCTTCGATGCCGCGCGAGCCAAACCCTCCAGGTACAAGGATCCCGTCCGAACTTTGGATCACATCCCAGCCTTTGTCCTTTTCGAGGTCAGCCGAATGGACCCAGCCGATCTCCACTTCGACATCGTTGTGGAGCGCGGCATGCTTGAGCGCCTCGCGCACCGACATGTACGCGTCCTGCAGCTCGACATATTTTCCGACCAGCGCGACCTTGACCGTTGGTTTTGGCTTGCGGACCCGCTCCACGAGTTTCTCCCAGGGCTTCATATCGGGCTTGCGGGTGGCTTTCATGCCAAGAGTTTCGACCAGGTAATCTCCCACCCCCGCCTGTTCCAGCATCAGCGGAACCTCATACAGTACATCGCTGGTGACCATTGGGATGACCGCCTTTTTCTCCACATCGCAGAACAGGGCGATCTTGTCGCACAGTTCCTTGTCCATTGGGTAGTCGGAGCGGGCGATGATCATATTCGGAGAGATACCGATCGAGCGCAGTGCCGCGACCGAGTGCTGCGTGGGCTTGGTCTTGATCTCACCTGTCGCACTGATATAGGGCAGCCAGGTCACATGGATAAAGAACACGTTCTCGCGCCCGACCTCATTGCGCAGCTGCCGCAGGGCTTCGAGGAAAGGCTGTGACTCGATATCTCCGACCGTGCCGCCGACTTCGACAATGACTACATCAGCCTGGGTCTCTTTGGCGATCCCCGCCACCCGGCGCTTGATCTCGTTCGTGATGTGGGGGATGACCTGAATCGTCCCGCCGAGAAAATCGCCGCGCCGCTCTTTGCCGATGATCTCCGCGTATACCTGTCCACTGGTGAAGTTGCTGGAGCGGCTGAGGCGGATGTCAATGAACCGCTCATAGTGCCCCAGGTCGAGGTCCGTTTCGGCGCCGTCATCCAGGACGTAGACTTCCCCATGCTGGTAGGGACTCATCGTGCCCGGGTCGACGTTGATGTAGGGATCCAGCTTTTGCACCGCGACTTTTAATCCGCGCTCCTTCAACAAAAGCCCGGTTGCTGCGGCGGTCACACCCTTTCCGACCGATGAAACGACACCACCTGTGTAGAATAAATATTTTGTGGTCATGGTTTACCTCTGCATCCGGCATTGCGAGGAGCGAACCCTTTGACACAGCTCAGGTTAAGCACCATGAGCGACGACGCAATCTCCCGTTTAACAGGATTACTTCCTTTGAGCGGATTCCCGTTTAAGCGCAGATTGCTTCGGGCTATCGCCCTCGCAATGACATGTATAAATGAGATGGGGAGGGCGGTGAAGCCCTCCCCATCGGGGATTGCGTGCTGTGAATTGGGACGATTCATTATCGTTTTCATCCAACCAGTTTAAAGATATCTTCTGCAGCGCGGCGCATTTCGAGGAAGATCAAGCCCAGTTTGGCATCCCGGCGCGCCAAAGCAGTTAGAACGGCTTCTTCCCCAATCGAGGTCAACACGATCGAACCCCTGTCGCCTTTAATGTAAACCTGTTCCAGACCTTTGCGGCCGAGCTCTGTGGAAATGCGTTCCCCGAGGCTCAGCATCGCAGCAGACATCGCCGAGACGCGGTCCTCCTCCACACCCTGCTGGAGAGCGGAAGCCATGATCAACCCGTCTACAGATACGACCGCCGAGGCCTCGATATCGGGCGCGGCAGCCTGCATATTGCGCAGGCGTTCCACCATTAACTCAGCGCGATTTCTCGTCATACGTGTTCTCCTGCTGCCTTTGATCCGCTACTGAAATGTCTATAGGAATTAAAGGCGAAAAATGAAAGTTCTAGCCAAGAAGTTTATGTGTCATTCTGTGAATGAAATCTGCCACAGTGTACCATACTCCATTTAGACTTCGGAAGTCTATCATGAAGCATCAATCAGCTATTTTGATCGTATGCTTCTTGTAACCAATCTAGCACTTCAGAATCCAGATCGTCTACAGAAGTGAGGCTGACTTGAAAATGCATTGTTTCATGTATCTTCGAAGGCTGCAAACGCCTGCCCGGCCTGTGTCTTTCCAGGCGAAGACCGAGATCAACCCGGCTTTTTGTTGTGGGCTGAATACGTGCGAATGTTCTGCGTGAAGTGACGAGCGAAACATAAGTCTTGCGTGTTTGAATGGTGACCTCTCCAAGACTTGCGGCTGCAGCGATGATAGCGTCAAAAGTGGGACGCAGTTGTGATCGGTCCGCATATTGTCCATCAATAAGATCATCTGCAGAAGCAAGAAGAAAATCCGGGTAGCCAAAGCGCTCCATCACGAGCAGAGATCGGGCATAACCGGTGACACCTTGTTCGGCTAGCCAGGCTCGCAGGCTCTTTTCATCGGTAAACTGCTGCTGCTCTATGCGCCGATTCCATGTGGCGACATTTTCACCGGTCCGCTCCTCGAGGAGCCGGGCGGACATTTCCTGCATACTTTTCCAATCTTGTATCTTGGCCATTACGAACACCTTTCCAACTAAGCTGTGGGAGGGACAAGACTCGCGGTCGAAACGAGAAAAACTCAAGAAAAAGCCAAAAAACGCGGACGTACCCCGCCGCCCATCAGCAGTCGAACACCGACCAGCAGATGTCGTTTCGCAACCGCTGATCGTCCAAGACGAGATCGCGGATGGCATCCGGCAGCTGTTCGCGCTGCCACTGGCACTCGAGCCGGCCGGCGCTCTCGGCCTCGCCTTCGGGCGCAGCCGCACGCACAGACTTGATCGCGTAGGCCGCTGCACCGAGCTCGTGTGCGGCAACGTGCGCCACTGCCGCTGCCTGGCCAGCGGCGTATGCAGCGTGACGGGCAGCCCCGCCCAAGTCCCTGGCAGCCGCGTTGGCGTGACCGGCGGCTGCTCGGGCCTCGGACATTTTAATCTCGCCGCGTGCCCACGCCCGGACCTGATCGATCGCCCGACGCGGCCGCGCATCCGAAGGCCGCTCCGACTCAAATAGATGCAGAACGTGCTCCGCGCACGTTGCCCCCCACAAGGCGAGGAGCTGATGATCCGAATCCGTGAGGGTCCCGCCGCGGCGGATAGTGATGAAGCGCGGATCACGCTCTTTAGGGAGGATCATGGCGCCACCTTCCTGTTGATATCTGACCAACGACGAGCGTCCCGCCGGGGGTCGCTAAAGGGGCGAAGCGAGTGGGGTGGCCGTCCCACGCCGCGAAGCGCATCGTGCCCGCAGGATATCCCGCGCAGCGGGGCTGTGTTGGGCGGTTTTGTGATTTCGATGAGCCTGTCCGATGCAGGGACTCACGATGATTGCAGGATAACGCCGTCTCCAAAATCGAATTGCAGGCCGCTATCGCATTTGTAATACTTTTATCAACCTCCGTTTCAGGCGTACGGTTACGGCTTGATATTTTGCCTCATTTGTACCCACTCGGACGAATTTGCGCTAATAGATATGCAACTGGTCCAAGAGCGCGTCCTTGTCATCGATGGACTCGAACAGATCCTTGTTGTGTTTGATCATTTTGCTGCGCATGTAGACGCGAAGCCACTGCTGGTAAGTGTACAGCTCATAGCGATCGAGCATGTCTTTCACTGGCAGGTCACGCTGTGCAATGAGTCCTGCCAGAAACATGGCACACTCGAAGCCCAGCGAAATCGACTGAAAATACGGTGAGCCGATGGCCGAATCACCGGCAAGAAACACGGGTGAGCTGACGAACGGGTGGTCAACGTGCTTCGCTGTGTGCCAACGCCGGCTGGTCGCATTGCGAGCCCGGTACAGATCCAGGGGTATCCGGACAATCTCCAGGTCGCCGAGGATCTCGCCATGGGTTTCCTCCTTGATCTTATCAATGAAACGGTCCATAGACTGGGCAGCGGCGGGAAAGTTGTTGCGAAGCCATTGACCATCGAAGCGGGACGGCATCGCCTCATACTCCTCCGCCGTGATGTTGACGATGCCTGTCACGTGACTGACGCTGCCATCGTAGTGTGTGCGGTGAACCATTGGAATGAATTTGTAGTGCGGGTTTTCGAGGTTTTTGTTGTATTTGCAATACTCGTTGCAGTCGTATTTCTGGCCGTACAGGAAGGCAATGACAAGCGCGTATTCGAGGCGGATCTTGAGCGTGTTTGCATCTTCCACCTCGCCGGAGCCGGGAACAAGATGATCTCGAAGCAGCGACCTGCTTCCCGTGCAGTCGATGAGGATGTCTCCCGGCGTGAGCATGGTCATCGCCTCTTCCGCCGTCACGATCGCTGCAGTGCGCCGCACCGCACTCGACTTGCGCGCGTCAATCAGATCGCTGAGGGAGCGCTCGATGGTGTTGAGCGGACAGAATCCGAGAGTCCATTGCTGAAGAAGTGTCATCAAGTCCGACGGGATAGCCCCTCTGAACGCGAGTCCTTGGTCGAGCTCCGCCGGATCAAAGACGGCGAAGACGTTGTCTCCGTCAATGTGATCGGCACTATAGCTCTCAACCGAGTCCGCTACGAGGTAAGAGGAGAGCTGGACCATCCGGGTGCGCGTGTACTCGCGCCGCTTCTCATAGAGATGGACCGAGAGCCCTTCCACTGGCTGGAGCAATGCTGCAAGGAGAAGACCCACAGGTCCTGCGCCGATGATGTGGACTTGGCGGTCCCTGGCAGGCAAAGTCGCAGTGTCTGCCCTAGCGTCTGTTTTTGGGTTCTGGGGTTTTTTTATGGATGCCATCTACCACGTTCCTCTTAATTATTCATTGGATGTGTTTACTACTTTAGACCATCTATGTTCAATTTGGACAACAAGAGTGGTCTTAACCCTGCTGGATTTCTTTCCTGCGCACTATGTATGATACCCCAGAACTGCGTCATGTCCCTTCGGGCAGCCGTTTTTCAGAAGATGGCTTTTGACCGATAATGACAAACAAGCTATCTTCGGGTTTGACGGCGTTAAACGTAAACTCACTAAATAATTGTAGATTCTGGAAACCAACCCTTTCAAACAACTCTTTGACTTGGGACTGGCTGTAAGATCGTGTCGCGGGAGAGCGTTGATGCAACTCTTCCATGAGCACTTTATCACCCATGATTTTTTGATACAGGTCCTGCGTATGCTCACATTCGCTGGTGGGGTCAAAACGCGAGCGTACTACTCGACGAAATGTTACGCCATCTTCTTCGCGAACTGCTGTTTTCTCCCCTTTTGATTCAAGCGGTTCGCCATCTTTCCAAAGTGTCATAATGGATGCGACTAACACACCGCCTGGCAGCAAGTGACCATAGAGTCGTTTCATCGCCTCCTCTACCGATTCGGGTTCGATAATGAGTTGTAAGGAACTTGATGGAATTAGAATAGTCTGATATTTCCGAGGTATATCCAACTTCTCTACATATTGCTCGTATAGTTTTGGTTTCAATTTCAAATCTTCAGCTTTACCCTGACATATTGCCAACATCTCGGGTGAATTGTCAACACCATCAACATCAATTCCTTGCTGTAAATAATCAAGTAACAGCCGCCCTGTGCCACAGCCAATATCCAGGACTGGTTGCCCATACTTTTGAATGGCCGCAAGATAGAAATAACGATCTGGCCAATTGGATGTATCTCCCCGCAACACATCCCAGGCTTCTGCCATCAAACCTTTGTATTCATACTCAGGTAAATTCATGCCTTCATCCTATAGCGAAATCTTATATAATGGTCGCCCAATGGTGTGCGTCAGATGCGCAGGTGGGACGATACTCGCCGTCGAAACGGGAAAAATCCAAATGCGACATTCCCGGCAGCATCACAAAAGGGTTTGTCTAAGTCTTACCCGTTTACAGTGTTTTCTCTACCATAACGAGTGAATGACCACTTCATTTTCTCCACCTGTAACTTGGCACTGGCTGAGCCACTTACTAAAATCAGGAAAGAACTCGGCTTCATGAGCCTGCTCGCGGTGATCATCCATACCGGCTACGCTTTCGTACACCTCGTTCAGTATGAAGATAATGTTATCATCCTCGTCGGAGCTCTTGGCAACATTGTATTGGAGCAAGGCTTTATTTCCCTCTCGATAATGTGTTTTCTCCATCCACTCTGCATGCAGTTCGAAGACGCGATCTCCTTCAGCTTCAAGTTCTGCAGGGGCGACGATCGTAAACGAGAATTGGGCTTTTCCTTTGTAATTCATGAGAAACTC
This sequence comes from Anaerolineales bacterium, assembly GCA_035250835.1. Lineage (GTDB taxonomy): Bacteria > Chloroflexota > Anaerolineae > Anaerolineales > Villigracilaceae > Defluviilinea. Next base: position 2,299 of record DATFET010000087.1, on the reverse strand, counting down.
CTTCCTAACATTAATTCTGGTCTGAAATCACCGAGTGCTTCACAATTTGCGAATCCGTGCGGTATTGACGGGCGATTATTTCATACAGAACGTCAAGATCAACATCATCCAATCTATTGATGTAGAGACAGGCAACCGATTTCTTATGTTTGCCCAGCTTAGCGTAGAGCTCCTCTGCGCCTTCGAATTTGTTGTCGACATAGAAGGTCATGTAAGCTTTGCGGGGCGAAAAAGCGGCTGCTGGCATAACTCCCTCGCGCCCGGTCTCATACACATAGTGAAGCGATCCAAAACCGATAATAGAGGGTCCCCACATCACTGGAGGTAGCCCAGTAACTTCCTTATAGATCTTCAGGGCAGTCAGTGCATCGGTACGACGGCGGGGATTCTCAATAGTAGCGATGAAATCATCAACGGATGCCGAGGTAGGTTTGGTCTTGTTCTCAGCCATTTCAGTCTCCTTGTAAGCAATTGTCTTTACCAATCATAGTGATATTGATTCGAAACGCATATGATCATATTGCACTTTTTGCTATTCTGGATCAGACCGAGCCACCTCACGAGACTGTCGAAAAACCCAAATTAGAGATTTTCTATAGTGCAAGTCTCTTCATAACTTAACATCATGCGCAGACATGCTTTACTTGCTTTTTCCACTGATTCGACAGTTTCAACGGCTGGCGTCTGCGAAGCGCCCTCGAGCGAAGCGAGTGGGGTAGTGGCAGGTGGATGGGAGGGACGAGACACCGCCGTCGAAACGGGAAAACCTAAAGCCACGAAAAACGTCTGAAAACGCGGGCGTATACCAAGCCTTTTTACTTTTTGCCAATTTCCTTCCACCCGTTGACACTGCTGTTAATCGGTAGGTGGCGGGATTGAAAGCCTTCTCGATCTTAGAGACAGAAACAGTAATTCTCGTTTAAAACTATTCTTGTTTTTACTTATTTTAAGAAAAAGGACGCCAAAGCGTCCGAAAACCCCATTTGGTGCAGCATAGTTGACGCATTTCAAACAGCAGCTACGCTTGCTCAAGAGGATTATGAGCCAAAACAACTCGCTGAACAATTCAGACTTGCTGATAATTTGATATAAACAACACTAGACTTTCAAACCCTTAGGCAGAAATGCCTATTTTTCAGCTTTCCATAATACTTGGTGTATATGCCCGTCTTGGGACTTTACGTACTCGTAAGACTGTTGCACGATTTGCTCGAGGATTGGCAGCTCTATATCACTAAGCCGCTTGATATAAACACAATACCCAGTCGTAGTATGTTTACCTAACTTAGCCAGCAATTCAGAGTAGCGCACCGTGCCGTCCATCAGGTAAACGGTAATCTTACCTTTTCTTGGATAAAAGCCAATCACATGACCGTCGCCTTCACGCCCGCTGTCGTATTTGTAATGGTAGGAATCAAACCCGATAGTGCCTACATTCCACTTCTTTGGTTTGTGTCCGCTGATTCGCTGCATCATTTCAATCAGCACAAGGGAATCTTTTACGGTTTGCTCATCATCCAGTGAAGCAATGTAGTCTTTGACTGAACTGTCGTTTTTAGCAGTCATTTTGTCCATAAGCCACATTGTACCACCTCGGACAGGGGGTAGTTCCCCTTTACTTCACGAATAACAGATACCGCCGTATAAATGCCTAATTTGTGGGGCTGGAATTACCAAGCGTTTTTTCGGGTCTAAATAACCTTGAACAAATCAGCAACATTTACCTTATCTTAAATGCCATGATACGTGACCAGCAGCCCATCCGCCCGCCTCGCCTTGAACCGGAGCGGAAAGGACGATTTCAAGTTTTCTTTGGCGGCAAATTCTGCTATCAATTTGATTTTGTCATGAAGATGGAAAATTTAATAACCACCTCGCAAGCGAAGTGGTTATTAAATGGAACTTCCGCGCCGCGATGCCACCCCTGCCCTGGCTAAAAAAGCATTAAGCCTCATGACGAGGTCGCCACGGCTCGTGCTCGTGCGTGAGCCAGACCAGCTCGGGGTCGAGCGCGAGCACCCGCAGCTGGCCTTCGGTGTGCGGCTCGTCGAGCTCGCCGAACCAAACCGCCACGTCGCCGCCGACGACGACCGGACGCCTGCCAGTCTCGACGACGACCACCTGCAACCCGCGTGTGTGGCCCGGCGCCGGGACGAGCCGGAGCCCGGGAAGCAGTTCGAGCTCGCCGTCGACCGGCACGTACTGCACGCCGGGTGCATCGACCCACTCGCGGATCGTGTAGTCGTCCTGGCTGCGCGCGTCGTCGAGCTCCAGACGTTGAACGTAGATCGGCCTGCCG
>DATFET010000078.1:0-3720 GCA_035250835.1 Anaerolineales bacterium | reverse complement strand
CTTCAACCAGTCCGCATGGGAAGGTGTCCAGCGTGCTGAACAGGAACTGGGCGCGACGGTCCAATACATCGAGACGGCCGATTCCAAGGATTACGCAAAGAATATTGCCACCTTTGGTGATGAGGGCTACGATGTGATCGTGACCGTCGGCTTCAACCTCGGTGAAGCCACTGCCGCCGCCGCTGCCACCTACCCTGAAGTTGACTTCATCGGCGTGGACCAGTTCCAGGCTGAAACGGTGGATGGCGTTGCTGGCTTGAACTTCCCCGAAGACAATGCCGGCTTCCTGGTGGGTGCGCTGGCTGCCATGATGAGCCAGAGCAACAAGATCGGCGCTGTGTGCGGCACCGATGTAGTTCCTCCCGTCTGGCGCTTTGGTGAAGGCTACAAGGCTGGTGCTGCATATGCTGACCAGATGAACGGCACCACCACTGAGGTCTTCGTTGTCTATCACAGCGATGTCGGCTTCGACAAGACCTTTACCGATCCTGAGTGGGGTGCGGCGACCGCCAAATCCATGATGGATCAGGGCGCGGATGCGATCTTCGGCTGCGGTGGTATTACCGGTAACGGCGCGATCACGGCTGCTGCCCAGGCCGGCGCCTACGCCATCGGCGTTGACACCGACCAGTATCTGACCCTGCCCGAAGCGGCTCCTCGCATGCTCTCCAGCGCGATGAAGCTCATCACCCCGGGCGTGTTCGACCTGATCAAGCTCTCCCAGGATGGTCAGTTCCCCAGCGGCAACTACTTCGGCGATGCCGGCTATGCTCCCTATCATGACCTGGATGGCGAAGTGCCCGCGGAAGTGAAGTCGGCCATGGAAGAGCTCAATGCCGCTTTGCTCGACGGCTCGGTCACGACGAATGTTCCTCCCGTGAAGCCTTAAGCTCAGACTTCATCTCTATGCAAAAAGAGAGAGGCGAAATCGCCTCTCTCTTCCTTTAATTCATGAAATAGCACGTCTGCTGTGAGGGATACATGGATTTCAGGTGATATAATTCGAAAAATAATTCACAGCAATACCGGAGACACCATGCAGTCAGAGACAAAGTCAGGTGATGGCCCGAGAGGGTTTTGGCAAACAGCTCTGGATGCCATGCTCGTTCCTGCTCTTGCAATCTTAACAGCTGTTGTTTTGGGTGGAATTATTATCGCCTTCGTAAGAGGCAATCCCTTTCTTGCATATTTTGGATTGATCCAGGGATCGTTTGGGTCGCTGAAAGGTCTGAGTGAAACCGCGGTCTGGGCGACACCCTATATTTTTGGAGGTCTTGCGGTTGCACTGGCTTTCAAAGGCGGGTTATTCAACATCGGTGTAGAGGGACAACTGGCTCTTGGCGCTGTGGCAACTGCCTTTGTTGGATACGCCCTGCCGGATATGCTGGGGTTTGACATTCCCCTGATCATCCATCTGCCATTGGCGATTCTGGCGGGAATGCTCATGGGAGCTTTCTGGGCAGCCATTGTCGGTTTTCTCAAGGCATATACGGGGGGACATGAGGTCATCAACACGATCATGATGAACTATATTGCCTTGAATACCATCTCATATTTGTTGACTGGACCCATGAAGGATCAATCGCCTAACAATGTGTCCGCCCGTACTCCACTCATTGCGGAAAGCGCACGCATTCCGGTGATTTTCGATGGGTTTCGCATCCATTGGGGCTTTGTTGTCGCCCTGCTCGTTGCGTTTCTGGTCTGGTGGGTGCTGTACAAAACCACACTGGGATTCGAAATTCGGACCGTGGGTATAAACCCGGATGCCGCAAAGTATGCGGGAATCAATGTCAAAAGGTTGATCATCATCACAATGGCACTCTCGGGTATGCTGGCGGGCATGGCAGGGGCGTTTGAAGTGACCGGTTTGAATTTCCGTCATGAGCTTAGTTTTGCGATCGGCTACGGCTTTGACTCGATCGCCATTGCACTCCTCGGCAGATCTCACCCGCTGGGTGTTGTGCTTGCTGCGATCTTATTTGCAGCCATGCGCAACGGCGCAACCCGCATGCAATTCCTTACCCAGATGCCTGTTGACCTGATATCGATGCTTCAAGCGCTGATCCTGCTATTTGTGGCAGCAGACGCCATCATCCGCTATATTTATCGAATTAAAGCAAAGAGTGAACGTGTTGTGCTCACCCGCGGCTGGGGCGGCTAGGAGACATATGGACTGGAAACGTTTCACCTTAATTTTCCTGATCATTGTCGTGTTGTTCGGTGTCGTTGTTCTGGTCGGACGTGTGCAGGCTCCGCCGGTCGTGATCATCACAAGCATGCTGGCGACCACCATTGCAGTCGCCACCCCGTTGACTCTGGGCGCGCTGTCCGGTGTATACTGTGAGCGGGCGGGGGTGGTCAATATCGGTATCGAAGGCATGATGCTTTCAGCCTCCTTTTTTGGCTGGCTCACTGCGATCTTTTTATTCCACGCTCTCCAGCTTGACGTCGGGATCAGCATATCCGTCGGCACCCTGCTCGCCATTTTGACCGGGGCCCTGCTGGCCTGGCTTCTGGCTGTATTATCGATCACATTCAAGGTAGATCAAATCATTGGTGGGACGGTGATCAATATCCTCGCCGTCGGAATGACGGGCTTTCTGAACCGCCAGATGTTTTTCGGGTCGGGCAGCGTGTTTGGCGGACAGATCCCGAATTCCCCGGGCGTCCTTCCCACCATTCATATCCCACTCACCGAGCTGATGACACCTATCTGCAGCACGGAAAATTGTCTGTTGATCATCCGTTCACTGAACAAGGTTATCGACCAGAAACCGATCGCGATCAGCGCCATCGTGCTTGTTTTCGTCACTCATTACATTCTTTTCTATACCCGCTGGGGATTGCGATTACGCGCTGTGGGTGAACATCCCAAAGCCGCGGATACGGTCGGTATTAATGTATACCGAACGCGTTACATCAACGTCATTATCGGCGGGATGATGGCCGGGCTGGCCGGGGCGTACTTTACCATTGAATCGGTTCCCTCCTTCGAGCCTCTGCTCACTAATGGGCGTGGTTTCATCTCACTGGCTGCCCTGATCTTTGGGAACTGGACGCCCATTGGCGCATGGACAGCAGCGCTCGTATTTGGCGCCGCGCAGGCATTGAACATCAACATGCAATTATTCCGCGCAGTCATTCCGGCACACCTGGCATTCCTGCAGCAGTCCTACGTGGTTGGATTGATCCCCTACATCCTGACGATGATCATCCTGACCGGTGTCATCGGCCGTACCACACCGCCTGCCGCCGATGGCCAGCCTTACGATAAATAGGCAGACCTATGACCCAAGAGAATCAAGTTGTCCTTGATGCAAAAGGCATTACCAAAAAATTTCCTGGCGTTCTCGCAAACGATAATGTGAATTTTGACCTGCGCAAAGGTGAGATCCACGTTTTACTGGGCGAGAATGGCGCGGGCAAATCCACATTGGTGAACATCCTGTATGGATTGTACAAAGCCGATGCGGGGGAAATCCTCGTAGATGGCAGGGAGATGATTCTCCACTCGCCGAAGGATGCCATTCATCACGGCATTGGCATGGTGCACCAGCACTTCATGCTTATCCCGGTGTTTACCGTCACTGAGAACATCATGCTCGGTGCCGAGACGGACCATCGAGCATCCAGGAACGAGTCTCCGCTGGTTAAACTGGATCGCAAGGAAGTCGCCCAAAAAGTACGGGAGCTTTCACATCGATACGGACTGGATGT
>DATFET010000524.1:0-5561 GCA_035250835.1 Anaerolineales bacterium | reverse complement strand
TGGAAGTAAATTGGCGAAATACAACCCTGACAACGTTCTGACGAGCATAATTCTGGTTACTGTGGTTTTTGGGCTGTTTACTACATCCGCTATTTTACGGATTAGGAACAGTTTGAAATTATTACGAAATGATAGAGAATCCAAAGAGAACAGCCTTCGCATAAAACTAGATTTAGTATTTAGCAGTCTCTTTCTTTTTGCATCAATTGTCTTCTATTCTGTATTTATATTGAACCTGGGACGATAATTAAATCAAGTTGCTACCTTCTCATAAAAAATTTTCATTATGTCACCCTGAGGAAGCGTAATTTGCGACCGAAGGGTCTCGTATATCATAGTAAAGATGCTTCGGGGCAACGAACGCCCCTCAGCATGACATGTCGCTGTATGGGTGGCAGCTTGGGTTAATTAACTCAACAAGCCGCAGGTATCCGAACCTGCGGCTTGTTCTTGAATAACTTTAAGTCAAACAAAAATAATATTGTCCGTCATTGCGTGGAGGGCTACGCTTCGTCTACGTTTGCCTTTCGGTTCACTCCGTTCAGCGCGAGCCCGGCGAAGCAATCCCGCCTATGTTTGAGATTGCTTGGTAGCACCACTCACAATAACGGAGCTTTGGTTATATTTAAGGCAGCTTCTCGTTAGATCTACTCGCTTGTCATAATAAACAGCGGGTTCATCTCGAAGCTTTCGAACTTGGGGCGCAGACGGTCTTTATTATAGAAGCGCTCCACATTGACCGTTTTCTTGTGGCTGGTGACGATATCCACGGGGATGTTATCGTAGCGGCCGTTCTTGAGCACGACCAGTCGCCCATGTGTTTTCTTCAGAATCAGGTCGAGCGCGAGGTTGCCATAAGCCATCGGCACGATCGAGTCGATCGCGTCCGGGTCGCCGCAGCGAACGAGATAGGCAAGTTTCTGGTTGACCGTATCCACCATACGGCCGTCGTTATGATCGGCGGTCCTGTCCTTCAAATTGGCTGAGATCAGGTCGCCGATCCCGCCCAGTTTCATATGGCCGAAGGCATCCGTCGAGCGGTCCTCAAAGACCATCTCGCCGCCCTCGAACATGGCCCCCTCCGAGACCAGCACAACTGAATAACGGCTCGGGTTCTTTTTGCGATCATCCATCAGCAGTTCGGTGAGCCGATCGATGTTGAATTTATATTCCGGGATCACGCAGCGATGGGCCGCGCCTGCCATGGTGGGCAGCATCGCCGTAAACCCGGCATAGCGTCCGAAGACCTCCAGAACCATCAGCCGTTCATGCGAGCCGGCCACAGTACGCAGGCTGTTTGCCAGCTCGATGGTCCGCGTAACGCAGGTGCTGAAACCAATGCAATAATCCGTGCCAGGCACATCGTTGTCCATGGTTTTAGGGATGGCAACGACCTTCCTACCTTCCTGGTACATACGGACACCGTAACTCAGGGTGTCGTCGCCGCCTATTGGAATGAGATAGTCGATGCCCAGGAAATCGATATTCTTCAGCACTTCCTCCGTCAGATCATTGACATCGGCTGTAAATTTTTCCTGAAGCATGGGTGGAAGTCGGTCACGACTGACCTTGGCCGGGTTTGTGCGGGAGGTATGCAGGAATGTGCCTCCAGTCCTCCCGGCCCGATTCACCACCTCCTCGGTCAGTACCTGGAAGTTATTGCTGTTATCCGCCTGCGGATCGCGGACGACATCGATAAGCCCCGCCCAGCCGCGGCGGATACCAATGACCTTATAGCCTTCGCGTGTAGCACGTATGGTGACCGCCCGGATCGCAGGGTTCAGACCGGGGACATCGCCCCCGCCTGTCAAAATTCCGATCACCCCTTTTGTTGCATTGCTCATATCAGCCTCCATGAAATTTTACGCATGTAAAGCGTTATTTTACAACTTTACCGATGAGGATGGTAAAGAAATTAATCTTGGATTGAGACACTAACTTTCCCCATTAGAGGGTAACTCTCGCGCAGACATCGTGCCCAAAGGGTAGCGGAGGGCAAAGCCCGTAGACGAAGCGCATGCCAGATCCATTTAACTCACCTTACACAACAATCTCTGTAGGGCGAGACTGCGAAGCGTCTCGCTTTTCAGGTGTTTCCTGTGTAAGAGCGACACCGCCCAGCGTGTCGCGCTACAACAGCCAGTAGGACCTGTTTTGCGTAAAATGAGTCATTTAAATTAACCATGATAACTGCATTTCGTCTGCGCTCGGGGAATGTACGCCCTCGCTCCGTTCAACACGAGAGTTTTTAGATCATTGTCGGTTCTTCGTATACCCCCAGCACTTCCTTCATCACCTGGATCACCTCGCCCAGCGTTGCATAGGCATGGACACATTCCATCAAATACGGCATGGTATTCTCGGTCCCCTGCAGGGCAATGCGCAGCCGGTCCAGGGTCTGGCCAACGCGGCCGTTGTCACGCGTACTGCGCAGTTCCGCGAGGCGCTGCACCTGGCGTTCATAGCCTTCCGGGTCCATTTCGAGGATGGGAATCGTAAGCGGTTTTTTCTCTGCGTAGGCGTTCACACCGACGATCCTGCGGATGCCGAGGTCGATCTCGCGCTGGTAGCGGTAGGCCGCGTCTGAGATCTCGCTCTGGAAGAATCCCTTTTCGATGGCGGGTATGACACCGCCCAGGTCCTCGACGCGGCGGAAATAATCGTATGCCTGCTTTTCCATCCGATCGGTCTGTGCTTCGACGAAGAAGCTGCCCCCGAGTGGGTCCACTGTATTCGTCACCCCGGACTCTTCAGCGATGATCTGCTGCGTGCGCAAAGCGATCGTCACCGCGTGTTCGGAGGGAAGGGCGAGGGCTTCATCGAGAGAGTTCGTGTGCAGGCTTTGTGTCCCGCCCAGGACCGCGGCTAAAGCCTGGATCGCCACACGGACGACATTGTTCTCCGGCTGTTGAGCCGTGAGGCTGACCCCGGCGGTCTGTGTGTGGAAGCGCAACAGCCAGGAACGGGGGTTCTTCGCCTTGAATGTCTCACGCATCTCGCGCGCCCAGATGCGGCGCGCCGCGCGATATTTAGCGATCTCTTCGAAGAAATCGTTGTGTGCGTTGAAGAAGAATGACAGACGCGGGGCGAACTCGTCCACATCCATGCCGCGGGCGATGCCCCAGCGTACGTATTCGAGTCCGTCGTCGAGAGTGAACGCCAGTTCCTGCGCGGCGGTCGAACCCGCTTCACGGATGTGGTACCCGCTGATCGAGATGGTATTCCACTGCGGTACTTTTTGTGAGCCGAATTCCATCGTATCCACAACCAGCCGCATGGACGGCTCAGGCGGGAAGATGAATTCCTTCTGAGCGATGAACTCCTTGAGGATATCATTTTGAATTGTGCCGCGCAGCTGGTCGGGGCGCACGCCTTTGTTTTCGGCGGCGGCGATATACATCGCCCAGATGATCGCGGCAGGCGAATTGATCGTCATGCTCGTGGACACTTTATCCAGCGGGATGCCATCCAGCAGGATTTCCATATCCTTCAGGGAAGAGACAGCCACTCCGCATTTGCCAAATTCCCCCAGCGCTTCGGGCTGGTCGGTGTCGTAGCCCATCAGCGTTGCAAGATCGAATGCAATCGACAGACCCGTCTGTCCCTGGTCCAGTAAATATTTGAAGCGCGCATTCGTCTCTTCGGCAGTGCCGAAGCCCGCGAACATGCGCATCGTCCACAGTTTGGAGCGGTGAAGCGTCGGGTGGACTCCGCGCGTGAACGGGTACTCACCGGGCAGTCCCAGGTCGGAGGCGTAGTCGGACTCCGCGATATCGAGCGGAGTGTAGAGTCGGTTGATCGGTTCGGAAGAGGTTGTGATGAATTCATCCGATCGTTCAGGCAGCGAAGACAAAGCTTTTTGTAACGATGTATCTTCCCACTGCTTGAGCGAGTCGCGCAGCTCATCCATATGCTTTTTATCGTACATAACTCTCTCCTTTTGGCGAAGGTATTTGAATTATACTTGACTGGTATTCCCGTTCAGGTGAAGATAACTTATGCCCCGTTTTGAAATTGATGTAGACCCCTGTGACCACATTACGGCTGATGCCATCGGCAAGCCAGGTCTGCGAGTCTTTTACCTGCAGGCCTATCAGGACCAGCGCACGATCACTGTTATCATCGAGAAGGCACAACTGCAATCCATGGCGATCGGGATCGAACAGTTCCTCTCCCAGGTGAGTGAGCAAAACCCCGAGCTGGACGAAGCTTCGGGCGATTACGTGGAAGACGTCATGCACATCAACCCACCTGTGGACCCACTTTTCCGCGTCGGCGAGATCGGCCTGGGCTACGACAAGGACCGTGACCGCGTGGTGGTCTTCACCAAGGAATTGCTGACCGAGGAAGAGGACCCCGAGTCCGCTGCGGTGGTCCGTTTCTGGGCCTCGCGCACCCAGGTTCGGATGCTGGCTCGCTGGGGTGTGGAGGTGGCCTCACGCGGGCGTCCCGTGTGTCCACAGTGCGGCCAGCCCATTGAGCCTGAGGGTCACTTCTGCCCGAAGAAGAACGGGCATAAGCATTAGTCGCCTCGCTGCAAAGCCTTGCGAAGCTTTCGCAAGGCTTCTGCTTTTATAGGCCCGACGTCACAGCCAGCCTGCCAACTCGTTGGATAAGCACAAGATATTCACGTGCTCCAAAGCTGTTCTGGTTTTACAGAGTGCCGCATCATTTAATTTGTTTGAGGCTCGCAAGCATATATAAAAATTAAAGTTACGCACGCAGAACATGCATGAGACAAACGGTAGAATTTGAGAGAATGGATACAGACTCTTACATAAAATTGCAGACTGCCCTGCAATGCGGCGAGTATGAGCTCAAGGGCCAGTTCGTCCTGGGCTCGAATTACACTTTCCTCGTCAGCGTTCATTACGAAGGTTCTGCATACCCGGCGGTCTACAAGCCAACCCGCGGCGAGCAGCCGCTCTGGGACTTCCCCGAAAATACCCTGGCGAGCCGTGAAGTTGCCGCGTATCTCGTCAGCGAGGCGCTGGGCTTTCACATCGTCCCCTTCACAACGCTGCGCGCCGATGGTCCGCATGGCGTGGGGTCGCTGCAGCAGTTCATCGACTACGACCCCGACTATCATTACTTCAATTTTGCTGACCGGGACCGCCAGCTTCTGCGTCCTGTTGCGCTCTTCGACCTGCTCGTCAACAACGCAGACCGCAAGGGCGGTCACATCTTTTTCGAGAATAACACTCACAAGCTCTACGCCATCGATCATGGCATCTGCTTCCACAAGGACGACAAACTACGGACCGTGCTGTGGGATTTCGCCGGGCAAAAGATCCCCGTGGATCTGCTCGAACGCCTGCGGCTCGTGACCAGCCGCAAGCTGCTCGCTGACCTTGGACCGTATCTCAGCCCGCAGGAAATCTCCGCACTCTGCGGCCGGGCTGAGTCGATTCTCAAGAAGGGGAGCTTCCCCCGTCAGCCCCGCGATCGCCGCGCCTTGCCATGGCCCCCGTTATAAGAAAATTGGTCGGGCATCTGCCCGACCAATTTTGCTAACTTACAGGCTCCTCCACGCGGTCTTCCAACTCGTGGACGCCATGCTG
>DATFET010000520.1:0-3257 GCA_035250835.1 Anaerolineales bacterium | reverse complement strand
GCGAGCACATTCGCTACGCTCAGTGTAAACTCCGCGAAGCAATCTCCTGTTTTTAGACGATTTTGGGCTATTGCAGCCGGGAGATTGCTTCGGCGGAAGTGCGCCGCCTCGCAATGACATCAAATTCGTGATTTACTGAATTTTGATAACCGCTCGGAAAAAAAGTGCACATGAATTGTGCGCTTTTTAATTTGTTCGAGCGAAACTCGCAGATTCCTAAACAAAACCTGTCAATAGAAGTTTCCAGCCGAAACAAATTAATTGTTTCCCGGGAACAAACCTGCAGGGTAAGGCGTTAAACAATCATAATTCAATATAAACACCCCTCAATTGAATTCGAGAAGGGTGTATTTGTTTCATTCAGCGGACGGAGCTTTGAAGATCCGTTCAGAGAAAGGAGAAAAAATGAATGTGAGTCCATCATCCGTTTTAGTGGCAGGGGAGCTGGCGGGGAGATCGTTTACTCAAAAAATGATGGTCGCTTCACTCATCGTCGCTATAGTCCTTGCCTTACTGCCGATACAGGGAGCTTTTGCTGCTCCGGACCCTGCCAACAACTATGAGCAGGAGTGGAAAAACAAGTTAGAGAAGGTTCGGGTGAATGGGATCTTCTATGAGCGGGTGCGGGTCTACCCGGCAGATTTTGAAGATCAGACCGAGCTGGCACTGGCTCACGGCTACCTGAACCAGTACGGCGCTGCATTGAGAGGCGCACAGACCGTTATTCTGAACCATACGGGCTTTGATACAAAAGGAAAAGTCCTGAATGACACCCAGGCAAACCAGTCCCTTAAACAACTGTCCGAATACCTGCGCATCATGCGGGTTATGAATGCCAAGCTGAACGCGCTCGAGGGCGAGTACAGGCTGCTGCCGGCTGGGACGACCACCGTCACATCCTCTCAGTGAGCGGACTGGCCAGGGGGAATGGAAATAGAAACTTATAACTTAATAGAAAAATCCCCAGGACTTTCATCCCGGGGATTTTCTGTATCCGACAGTCAATTACTTGACAATGATCACGTTGCTGGCCTGAAGACCCTTGGGTCCCTGCTCAACAGTGAACTCGACCCGCTCGCCTTCCTGCAGGTTCTTGAAACCATCGCCCTGGATGGCCGAGAAGTGGACGAAGACATCGTCGCCGCCTTCGCGTGCGATGAAGCCGTAGCCCTTCGTTCCGTTGAACCACTTGACTGTACCGTTGATACGATCCGACATTTTTGCCTCCTTATGGCAAATAAAGAATATGGAGGGTACTCATTTGGTGTTGCATCGGAGCGCCTCAACGGCGTATAACAAAGCGGCTCACGGATGATCCGTGAGCCAACCTGGTACTTCCAAAGCAAACTACTGGTATCCTACGCCCGCAAGGATAACATGAGGCAGGTGTGGTGTCAATGAAAAAAGATGGGAAAAGGGTGGGATATATTCTGACCGTGAAGGGTATAATTTTTACAAGGGAATTTATGAGAGCCGACTCTTCAACCTATCTTCGCCGATCATCTTACAGGCTTATGTCATAGAAACTCCTTTATCAAAATGCCTGACCAATCTCAACTGCCCTGGCACGACCCTGATTGGATGGAACAAGCTCATCAATGGATTCGCGCCGAAACAACGCGCCGGCACATCCGCATCATGGGTGATATCGAACAGCCGCATCTGTATCCCTGGTCGACCGTATTACACGTCCCGACCGACGAGGGGAAGCTGTTCTTCAAAGCGACCGCGCCGGAGACCCTCTACGAGGTCCCGTTGACCGAAATGCTCTCAAACTGGTACCCGGATTGCATGCCCGAGTTGATCGCGGTCGACACCCGGCGCGGCTGGATGCTGATGCGCGATGGCGGTGAACAACTGCGCCAATCCATCCGTCCGACTCGGGATATTTCCCTCTGGACTCCAATCATCCCAATCTATGCGGATGTACAGGTCGGCGCGGCCGGCCAGATAGCTGAAATTCTGGTTGCCGGTCTACCGGATTACCGCCTTGTAGTTCTTCCAGCGCTCTATGCAAAATTACTGACTGACAGGGAAAGCCTAATGATCGATCAGGAAAGGGGAGTGACAGCCAGCGAGTGGCGTCAATTGCAGGATATGGTTCTACGTTTCGAATGGCTTTGTAGCGAGCTTTCCGCGTACGGAATTCCCGAATCGATCGACCACGGCGACTTCCATGATGGCAATGTCCTGGTCCGGAACGGACGAATTACTTTCCTCGATTGGGGAGATGCCAGCATTACCCATCCATTCGTGTCGCTGCGCACCTTCTTTGTCAGCATAGAAAATTCTCTTAAACTGGATGATTATTCCTTTACACCTGAAATGGCTGCATTGCTCGATGAATATTTGGAACCGTGGCAGAAATTTGGATCGAAGGACGAACTACTGACCACTTATCGCCTTTCCAGGCCTGTGGCATCCATTGTCAAGGCATTCCGGTGGGAGGAAAGCATCTCAAGAATGCAGGGCTCCATACGCGAAGAATACGCCTGGATCGTCCCTGAGCTCCTGCGGGAATTCATCTATCACGAAAAGAAGTTGTCCGAATAAGACTGGCTCGCGCCAGTCTTCTATGTATCAGGTATTCACCACTTCCACTTTTTGCGCCTGATACCGTTTGAGCCCATCCCAGCCGATCAGCATTTTCTGTTTCTCATCATACAGCCGCAAAGAGAGTGAGATGAGGCTGGCGCGTATGGTCAGGGGCTTTACATGGAACAGCGGGTTCTCGTAATAACAGCGCGGCAGGTTGTAATTGGGGATCTTCGCGCTCAAGTGATGAATGTGATGAAAGCCGATGTTCCCGCTAAACCACTGCAGGATGAGCGGGAGTTTGTAAAAGGAACTGCCCTGCAGGCCAGCCTTCACAAATTCCCAGCTTTCGTGGTTGTCCCAGTAGCTGGGGTCGAAATTGTGCTGCACGTAGAATAGCCAGACCCCGATCGTGGAAGTGAGCCAGATGATTGGCAGCTGGATCATGAGAAAGGTCTTCCATCCGATCAACCAGCACATCAGGGCGATCACAACGACCAGTGAGAAATTAGTCCACCAGATGCTGACATGCTGACGTCTGCTCTGTGAGGGTAGCGGGATCCTCTGGGTCACGAGGAAAAGCAATAATGGGGCAACTCCCAGCAGGAAGATTGGATGACGCAACATGCGGTAGACGGTCTTCTTCCCCTGTGATGCCTCGAGATATTCTTTAACGGTCATCGTGTACACATCTCCGGTGCCGCGCCGGTCCAGGTCACCGG
>DATFET010000509.1:0-7991 GCA_035250835.1 Anaerolineales bacterium | reverse complement strand
CCTTGCCGCGCGTGATGACCAGTACCTTAACGTGGTCGAGGATCTGGTCCAGGCTCCAGCCGGTCTTCCTGGAGATCAGACCGAACTCGTAGTCGTTGCAGAACAGGAATTGGGCGCCTTCCATGTCGCGCGCCAGCTCGCTTCCCTCGAGGCGTAAGACCTGTTGGCTGGGGTCATACAAATATCCAATTCCCAGCTCGCGGCATTCAGCCGGAAACTTCATCATTGCATCCGGCGCATTCGGCGAAACGATGACCAGGTCCGGTCGGCTCGCCAGCGTTTTGATCGATTGGGTGGCGGCATATCCCATAGCGCCGGGGTAGAAGGTCGCGATCTGGGCCGAGACCTTGTCCGTCGTCGCAAAGAATGAAGCGGTGAACACTCCCGGGACGACGCACATTTGGGATGTATCCACGCCTTTTGCTTCCAGCCAGGCGCGGTACTCTTCGAAGTCGTCGCCGACAGTTGCCATGACCCGCGGTCTCTCCCCAAGCAGCGCCATGCTGTAAGCGATGTTTGGCGCCACCCCACCGCGCTGCCTGGACATGGAGTCCACGAGGAAGGATAGGCTGATGGATTCCAGCCGTTCAGGCAGGATTTGTTCCTTGAAATAGCCTGGGAAGGTCATCAAATAATCGTAGGCAACTGAGCCGGTGAGAAGTATGTCCATTGAGCCTCTTGCTCTGAACGCCGTCCCCGGCGTTCAGCCTTCGCCGAAGACGGCGAAGGAAGCAGATGATTCGCAGTAAAAGGCGTGGCGCTTGGTGGTTGAGTAGAGCAGTGTTCCCCTGCTCGTATCGAAACCAGGCGCCACGCCAATCGCAGAGTGCCGCATAATTTAGTTACTCGATAGATGAATCTCCAGCTTGCGAACTCATGTATAAAGCAAACTAATTTACGAAACTGGCGGTAAAGCGGCAAAAGTTTATCATGTCATGACGGTATTGTCTAGAAATTGAAGGCGTAATGTACCCTATTCTTTCAATACCACCTTTCTCAAATTTACATCGAATGGCGGATAGACCACACCGTTCTCAGTGACAATGCCAGTGATCAATCGATTCGGCGTGACATCGAAGGCGATGTTGCGCGCTTCCGCTTCGATGGGCGCAACGCGTTCGCCGTGGAACTCGATGCCGAGCACTTCACCCGGGTCTCGTTCCTCGATGGGGATCAAATCTCCATGTGCCAGGGAAAGGTCCACTGTCGAAGTGGGGACAACCGAATAAGCGGGCACGCCGTTATCGTGGGCAGCAAGCGACAGCATATACGTGCCGATCTTGTTGGCCACATCTCCATTCGCCGCGACGCGGTCCGCGCCGAAGAAGACCTTCTGCGCCCGGCCTGCCTTGAGAAAATAACCCGCCATATTGTCACTGATGATCTCATAGGGAATCCCATATTGTTCCAATTCCCAGGCAGTCAGGCGCGCGCCCTGCAAACGCGGACGGGTCTCGTCCACCAGCACGTGGAGTTTTTTGCCCTGTTCATAGGCAGTGCGGATGACTCCGAGCGCGGTACCCCAGTCCACGGTGGCGAGGGCGCCGGTGTTGCAGTGATGGATGAGGGTATCGCCGTCGTCGATCAGGGCTGCCCCATGCTCTGCCATGCGTTTGTTGATCTCCACATCTTCATCGGCGATGCGCTGAGCCTCGGTTAAAACGAATTGACGGATGGAGTCTGCATCGCCCTCACCCCCCGCCCTCTCGCTCTGTGAGAGGGATCTTAAGATGCGATCCACTGCCCAGGCCAGGTTGACCGCGGTCGGACGCGCAGCCTTCAGGGTGTTGGCGGCGGCCTGTAGATCCGCCAGCAAGTCGCGGCTGGTGCTCGAAGCGGATTCGAATCCCGCCAGTGCGAGACCGAATGCGGCCGCGGCTCCGATCGCCGGCGCGCCGCGCACGACCATGTCCGTGATCGCCTTGGCAACAGATTTGTGGTCCCGACAGGAAACGATCTCGAAGCGGCCGGGCAGGATGCGCTGGTCGATCATTTTTAACTGGTTGTCTTCCCAGAATACAGTTCTCATGTAACGAATTCTACTCTGAAATTGGATGGTAAAAACCTTAACATCACAGGCAATTCGTGCAATAATTCAGCGCTGTTGTCCAAAACCACTATATGAAGTCTGGAGGAACCGATGATCACTCGAAAATCATCTTACCTATTCGCTTTGACATTAATGGTTGTACTCAGCATTGTACTATCCGCTTGTAGTCCATCCTCAATAGCAACCCAGGATGGGGCTTCATCAGAACAGCCCGCGACCGATTCGAATAAGAACATCACGATGGTGATCGCGGAAGACCCACCTTCCTTCAACCCGATGGTCGCCGATACAGGTTATGACGCCCTCGTGATGGAGCTCGTCATGCTCGGAATGACGGACGTCGATCCAAATGGCGAAATCTTCCCAGAGCTGGCAGTGGAACTGCCGACGATCGACAACGGAGGCGTGGTCCTCGATGAAGAAGCCGGGACGATGACTGTCACCTGGCAGATGCGCGACGATGTGAAGTGGCAGGATGGAACACCCGTCAGCGCCGACGATGTGATCTTCACCTGGAATGCGATCTCCGATCCCGTCAATGGTTCGTGGATGCCCGGCAGCGATTACATCGATTCCGTCGAGAAAGTGGATGACCATTCATTTACTGTCAGTTACAACACGATCTATCCCGGGTATCTCACGCAGTTCGGCGGTGAACAGCTTGCCGTCTGGCCTGCCCATTACTGTGACATGCAGCAGGGATTTGTAGCCTGGGACTGCGGGCGTCAGCCGTTGAGCAACGGACCATTCGTCCTGACCGAATGGGCGGAAGGCGATCACATGACCTTCACTAAAAACGAAAATTATTACCAGGCAGGCAAGCCCGAGATCGAGCAGGTGATCGTGCGGATCGTGCCCGATGACACGGTCCGCAGGACGATGATGCTGAATGGCGACGCAGATATCGATATGTGGATCAACGTCAACACGATCAATGAGCTCAAGGATTCGCAGGTTGTCGGGGTGAGCCTCAGTCCCACCGATCGCTGGGTGATGCGCCTGTTCATGAACCAGGCTGCCAAAGGGACAACCGATCCTGCATCCACGCCCCATCCGATTTTGTCAGATGTGCGCGTGCGGCAGGCGATCCGCATGGCAGTGGATGTGGACACCATCAATAATGAGATCTTCCAGGGTCTTGCCCACCCGGTCTGGACCGAGTTCTTCCGCCCGCCTTACGTCTGCGATGTGGAGCGCCCAACATTCGATCCCGAAGGCGCAAAAGCTCTGCTCGAAGAAGCAGGATGGACAGACGCAGATGGCGACGGCGTACGTGAATGCCAGGGCTGTGAAACTGCCGAGCAGGGTTACCCAATGGAAATGGAATTCATCGCCTATGCCGAATACGGCGAGCCGCTCGAGCTCACCCAGCAGCTGATCGCCGAGATGCTGGGCGAGATTGGGATCAAGATGAACATCTCTATTGTGGAAGGCAGCGTGCTCTGGGACCTGGCCGAGAATGGCGGTATCGAGCAGAGCGGCAATTTCGATATCGATATCTGGGACGACGGCTACGCGGGCGTGGACCCCACCGATTATCTCTGGGAGGCCTATTCACAGGAAGCCATGGAACCAGGCAACGGCTGGAATTTCTTCCGCTGGGACAACCCGGTCGTGGATGCATTGATCGATGAAGCCTATACCCTCGATGAACAGACCCGCCAGGAGACATTCTGCGCTATCGGAGATTTTATCAATGAGGAGGTGCCGGTTGTTCATCTCTTCACATCGCCCAATGCAGACGCCTACTCGACACGGCTCGAAGGCGTACAGTCCAGTGTCAACGACCTGGTAACGTGGAACATCGCGGATTGGAAAACTAAATAAACTATCTTCGCGCTGAGCGGAGGTCTGAGCGAAGACGAAGACTGTAAACGAAGCGCAATAACAAATGTGATCTGCGCTTCGTCTACGCTCGACTTACACTCATGCCGCTCAGCGCGAAGATAATCCATGCCTACCTATATCCTCCGCCGTCTCATTCAGACTCTCGGTCTGCTGTTCCTGTTGAGCATCATACTCTTCAGCCTCGTCAACGTTGCCCCAGGCGGGCCGCTGTCTGCATACGGTGGGAGGCGCATCCGCCCGGAAAGGGCAGAGATCCTCAAGCGACAATTCGGTCTCGACCAGCCCCTGCCCATGCAATACCTCTTCTGGCTGGCAGGCAACGACTGGCTCCAGGTAGACTCAGACGGAGACGGCAGCCCGGACGGACCCGGTACTCGCAGGGGCATCCTGCGCGGCGACTTCGGTTTTTCTTATCGCACGCGTGAGCCTGTTCTGGAAGAGATCGGGGAACGGTTTGCGAACACATTCGTTCTAATGGGCATTACCATGCTCGTGTCCCTTCTCATCGCCATCCCGCTTGGAATCATCTCTGCCATCCGCCAATATTCACTCTTTGACTTCCTTGCCACTTCTTTTTCATTCGCAGGCCAGGCGGTGCCTGAATTCTGGCTCGGCCTGCTGCTCATCCTGGTCTTTTATGGGACATTCAAGAATCCGTGGACAGGAGAACCTTTGCTCCCCGCTGGAGGCATGTTTTCGCTTGAAAGTGGATTCTCGATCCCAGACCGCTTCTCACACCTTGTTCTCCCGGTTCTGACCGGAGCTTTGGGCTGGATCGCCTGGTATTCGCGTTTCCTGCGCTCGAGCATGCTTGAGATCCTGCCGTTGAATTATCTCCGCTCTGCAAGAGCCAGGGGCCTGTCCGAGAGGCGCGTTATTTTTAAACATGCCTTGAAGAATGCCCTGATCCCCATCGTCACATTGCTGGCGCTCGACCTGCCGTACATCTTCACCGGCGCGGTCCTGATCGAAACGATCTTTGCCTGGCCCGGTATGGGACGTCTCTATTACCAGGCTGCCGTGGAGCGTGACTATCCGTTGCTCATGGCTGTGCTCATTATCGGCGCGGCCTTCATTATCCTATCCAACCTGCTTGCAGATATCCTGTATGCCTACCTCGATCCGCGGGTGAGGTATGAATAGATTGGACTGTCATTGCGACCTTCGGGAAGCAATCTCCTTAATAATAGTGGGATTGCTTCGCCTGCGGCTCGCAACCCCGCCGAAGACAGGCGGGGCAATGACATAAACGAACATGACCGACTACTCCTCCATCGAAGTTCTTCACTCTCCCTCCGAGCAGACCATCGACCTCGCATCGAACGTCTGGAAGCGGTTCAGGCGTCACCGCGCCGCGATCGGCGGTATGGCCATCCTTTCTGTCATCGTTTTATTAAGCCTGTTTGCTTTTCTTTCTCCTTACGATCCAGTGAAATCAAATTTGCCTGAGCGTTTTCGACCTCCCTCCGCCTCCCATCCCATGGGCACGGATGCGCTCGGGCGCGACCTCTTCACTCGCATCCTGTACGGCGGGCGGATCTCCCTGACGGTGGGTCTCAGCGCGGTTGCCATCTCGCTTGTGATCGGCGTCCCGGTCGGCGCGCTGGCAGGCTACTACGGCGGTCGAACGGATTCCGTCCTGATGCGCTTCACGGACGCGTTCCTCTCGCTGCCTCCCTTCCTGGTGCTGATCCTGCTCGCTGCCATCCTGCGTGAAGTGCAGCTGCCCCTCGTTCAACGCAACAGTGTACTGACCATCAGCATTGTGATCGGTATCCTCTCGTGGATGACGTTCTCGCGCCTCGTTCGCGCAGCCTTCCTGACCCTGCGCGAGCTGGACTACGTCTCTGCATCCCGCGCCCTGGGCTCCTCAGACAGGCGTATTATCCTGGGCCACATCCTGCCGAATGGGATCGGTGTCATCATCGTCGAGGCCACCCTGCAGTTCGGCTATGTCATCATTCTGGAGGCAGGCTTGAGCTTTCTGGGCTTCGGCATCCAGCAGCCAACCCCTTCGTGGGGCAACCTCATCAACTCTGCTCAGGATCACTTCATCAACTATCCCTGGCTGGCGATCTTCCCCGGCTTGATGATCTTCCTCACCATCATCTCGGTCAATTACATTGGCGACGGCCTGCGCGATGCTTTCGATCCATACAAGGTGCTGGAATCTGTGGGAGAATACACGTAGGCATTTCTTTAATACTCCCAATAAATAATGTGAAAACTGAATATGGTACAATCCAAACAGGTCATTATGACCTGTTTGGAGCAAAATTATGGAAACAATCAATATTACAGAAGTCAAAAGCCGATTTTCCGAATTTCTATCCCGTGCAGCGAGCGGAGAACGCTTTGTTATTGTTCGGCGTTCACGCCCGCTTGCAGCTATCATCAGTGCAGGTGAATTAGAGCGGCTCGACCGTGCCGCCGAAATCACGCGGCGTTTGGCGCAAACTTTGGGACAATCACCTGCTCTACTCAAAAGGATCGAGGCGGGTAAAGTCCATCCTGCCATGGCTGCCTTTGGGCTTTGGGAAAATGAGGATGATCTCAGTGACCTGGATGTGCGAGTGGTTGAAAATCGCCGTCGAAGCAGCTCGCGCCCGAGCGTCCATCTATGAGCATCCTTGATACCGATCACTGTATCGCAATCCTGCGTAAAAAGCTTGATCTGATGCAGCACGTCTCTGCCGAAGAAGAACTTTATATTACTGTTGTAAGCGTGGCGGAATTGACCCATGGCGCAGAGCGCTCGCTGCATCGGGACGATAACCTGGCGCGTCTGGAAGTATTACTTGCTGCTCTGACGGTCCTGCCCTTCGATGAATCATCAGCGCGGCGATTTGGACAATTGAAAGCAGAGTTGGAAACCAGGGGACAGCCGCTCGATGATCTCGACCTGGAAATAGCCAGCATTGCGCTCGAAAACAAGCTGCCACTGGTCACAAACAACACCAACCATCTCAAACGCATAGAAGGGCTCGAACTTCAGAATTGGATTGAGTGACTGCCTATTGTTCGCCTTTCTGTTGTTTTATTCAATCTCCCCATGTCTACTGATCTCCTCATCAATATCCTCGGCTGGACCGGCTCGGTTTTATATCTGCTTGCGTATGCCCTGGTATCGCTGAAAAAGGCCGAAGGTGATTCAGTCCTGTATCAGGGTACAAACATCATCGCGGGCATCCTGCTTGTCCTGTATACGGTTTATCTGGGCGCGTATGCGACGACAGCTCTCAACGCGGTCTGGGCTGCCATCGGTGTGTTTACGCTTGGAAGGAAATGGCTTACACGCAGTTAAAACCGCGGCAGACCAAGGATGCAGGCGTCGATGCAATTTCTCAAGCGTCATCACACTATCTTTTATCCATTCCCCAAGGAAAAGCTGATAACTACCGCCTAGCCCAACTTGATGACTACGCGAAGACAAAGAGGGAAGACTTCCCTCTGCGCTTCCCGCTCAGCCTGAGCCTGTCTGCACGGACCTCGAGCAGCACCATCCCCGGGACGTGGGGCTTTGGGTTATGGAATGATCCGTTCGGGATGTCGCTTGGGTTTGGAGGCAGTCCATTCCGCCTGCCAGCTTTGCCGAATGCCGTCTGGTTTTTCGGCGCGTCGCAGGAGAATTATTTGTCATTTAAAGAGCGAAGCGACGAGAACTCTTCGAGGAGCGTAGACGAAACGCGAGGGATACATGAGACCGCTTCGTCTATGGGCTTCTCAGGCAATAAGCAGCCATCACCAGCTGGTTTCGATACGGGCGCAGGAAGCTTGCGCCCTACTCAACCAGCGGAGGCGGCAAACGGTTTCCTCGCTCAGAGCTTTTGCTCACCCAAATTCCATCCGCGCTTAATCCCCGCCGGGCTGGCACTCCCCTTTTCACGCAGGACAACACGTCGGCTGCTGGGGAAGGTCATTGATGAAGACGGAACACGTCTCAAGGTGGATGTCACCCAATGGCACAGGTACCGGCTCGATTGGCGCGAGAAGCGGATCGCGTTCGAGGTGGACGATGCAATCGTGTTCGAATCATCTGTGAGTCCGAATCCCCCGCTGGGACTCGTCATCTGGATCGACAATCAATATGCCG
>DATFET010000505.1:0-4065 GCA_035250835.1 Anaerolineales bacterium | reverse complement strand
CCTTGTCCGCCCAGGCTGTTGCAATAATGACTTTGGCCAGGGTTACGATCAATTTTTTATCCATGCAATTTTCTCCTCGAAATAGTACCTGCCTGTCCGTCTGAACAATCGGGATAGTATATACCGTGTTTCTTCGAAAATCAACATTTCTCCGCGGAGACTGGACGGATTGGCTCCTGAAATCCTCTCTGGTTGTAGTGATAAAATTATCCCGATGAACGAACAAGCCCTCATCAGTGATGCACAAAAAGGCGATCTGGACGCATTCAACACGCTCATCCTCCATTATCAGGACAGTGTGTTCAACACCGCGCTGCGCATTCTGGGCGATGACGATCTGGCTGAGGATGCCGCGCAGGATGCCTTTATTTCCGCGTTCAAGAGCATAAACTCCTTCCGCGGCGGCTCATTCAAGGCCTGGCTCCTGCGGACCGTGACCAATGCCTGTTACGATGAGCTTCGGCGTCAGAAGCGCCGCCCCACCACTCCGCTCGAGCCAGAGACCGAGGATGGAGAGGAAATAGATTCGCCGCGCTGGCTCGCGGATACCAGTATGACCCCCGATCAGAAGGCTGAAGCGGATGAGCTCGAACATGCCATCCAGCACTGCCTGGATAATCTTCCGATCGAGTTCAAGACAGTTGTGGTCATGGCAGATTTACAGGGGCTGGACTATAGCGAGGTCGCAGTTGCTGTGCGCGTCCCGCTGGGGACGATCAAAAGCCGCCTGGCACGCGCCAGATTAAGATTGCGTGAGTGCTTACAGGCCTTCTCGGAACTTTTGCCGTCCGGATTTCGTCTCGAAGAAGAAAGTACTGCCTGATGAAGCAACGGGATATTGAACTACTCTCTTCTTATTTGGACGGACAGCTAAGTGCCGTTGATTCTGCGCGCCTGGAGGCTCGCCTTCGCACGGAGCCGGATCTGCGCTCCGTTTTACAGGATTTACGCGGCGCCCGCAGCCTGCTCCGTCAACTCCCCATGCGCAAAGCTCCGCGCAGCTTCAGGCTGACCCCTCAAATGGTCGGGAAGGACCCCCCCTTGCCGCGCTCCTATCCCGTGTTCAAGTTCGCCACGACTCTGGCTACCGTGCTGCTCTTCTTTACCTTCGGCTTGAACTTCCTGGGACCGCAACTGGCTTCACAGCCGCCTGCCTTTGGCATGGGGGGAGGTGCGCCGGATACTTTCTCAGCAGAGTCCGCCCAGCTTGCGACGGAGCCACTGCTGGCTGAAATGCCTGCCACAGAGGCGCCTGCTGCTACTGAGGAACCATCTGCAGCGATGGCCCCTCTGCCGACCGCCTCCGCTCCAGCACAGGATACGGCCCGCGCCATGGAAACTGCCGTAACAAAAAATGCGGACACAGAAGATGCAGTGAGCGGAGCCGAGAAAGCACAGTCACTCCCTCCGGCTGCTGTTGAACCAGCCAAACCAGTATCGTCTCAGCTCCAATGGATATTGGCGGGTGTGGCATTACTTGGCGCATTTGTGATGGCGATGATGCGTCAACTGGCGGCGAATCGCTGGCAAGGCAAATAGATAATTGTCCGAATGCAGGAGTGCAGGTGACAGTCACTCATGAAAAGTGGCTGTCACCTTTTTATTCGACCTTCAAAGCTATCGACTGGAAGTCGATAGTCGTTTACTTAACTCACCTTACGCAACAATCGCTGTAGGGCGAGACTGCGAAGCGTCTCGCTTTTCAGGTGTTTCTTATGCAAGAGCGACACCGCCCAGCGTGTCGCGCTACAACCGGCAGTAGGACTTGTTTTGCGTAAGGTGAGTATTTAAGTGTCATAATTGGGCATATGGCCGATAACGAGTTCAACTATTGCCCGCGCTGCGGTTCTGTTGTGAAGCATGAATTACGCTTCGGCAAAGTGCGCCCTGTCTGCCCGCAGTGTGGATGGATCCATTTCGTAGACCCGAAAGTGGCAGCAGCCGTGTTGATCGAAAAGGATGGGCTTGTGCTGCTGGCGCGCCGCGCCGGTGAACCCTTTCAGGGGATGTGGACGCTGCCGGCCGGTTTCATCAATGGGGGCGAGGACCCGGTTGAGGCGGCCGAGCGCGAATGCCTGGAGGAGACCGGCCTGAAGGTCCGTGTGACGCGTGTGCTCGAGATCATCTCCGGCAAGGAACACCCGCGCGGCGCGGACTTCATCATCGTCTATCAGGCGGAGGTGCTGGGCGGTGAATTGAAACCGGATGACGATGTGGATGCGGTTGAATGGTTCGCTCGTGACCGGCTTCCGCCTCTTGCTTTTCGCGCTACCCAAAAGGTGCTAGAATCATTTTATGATTGATGTACGTCCTTCCCCGATCGCAGGCCAATGGTATGAGGGCGATCCACAGCTGCTGGCTCAGACTGTGGATCAATACCTCGACGATGTGCATCTCTCAAAGCTGGATGGGGATGTCATGGGAGTTATCGCACCTCACGCGGGACACATGTATTCGGGCGAAGTCGCGGCGTATGCCTTTTCTGCGCTGCGCGGCCTGCGCCCGGACCTGGTCGCCGTTCTGGGGCCGATGCATCACCCGCATGACGAGCCGTTGATCACCACTTCACACCAGGCGTATTCCACCCCGCTTGGAGTCGTCCCTGTGGATAAAACCGCGCTGAACGACCTGGATTTCATCGCGAAATCGGAACTGGGATTCGGGCTGACGCCGGTCGCCAGGGACCCCGAGCATTCGCTTGAGATCGAGCTCCCGTTTTTGCAGCGTGTTTTCCAGCATGAGTGGAAACTACTGCCGGTCATGATACGCGCCCTCGACGAGCGCATCTCGGAAAAGTTAGGCAAGGCGCTGGCAACTGTGCTGCGCGACAAAAAATTTGTGATCGTCGCCAGCACGGACCTCTCCCACTTTTTCAAGCAGGATACAGCCTTGACCTATGACCGCGCCATGCTGAATGAGATCGAAGCCTTCAACCCGGCCGGCGCCTTCGACCTGGAACGCGCCCGCAAAGGATTCGCCTGTGGACTTGGTGCCTTCACCGCCGTGCTCTGGGCATGCCGCAAACTCGGCGCAGACAAGGTCACAGTCTTACGACATGCCACCTCAGCCAATGTGACAGGGGATTATTCGTCTGTGGTGGGATACGGAGCGGCAGCGATCTTGAAGAGCAGGTGATACCCAATCCGCTTTTGTAATAACTCGCGTTAATTGAATCTAGCAAAGGTAATCGGATTGTAGTGGGGATTTCCCAAAATCATTTTCACGGAGAAATTCATGGCGCGGAAAAATATTCAATTCAGTGGGACGATGATATTCCGGTTTCATTCGAAGTGGATGGTGTGCAGTACGAAAGCCTGGAAGACGTCCCGGTTGAAAAGGACAGACTCAAGATATACTCAATTCAATGTCTACCTTCGTTCAGATCGTCGTCAATGTCCCTGCGGTGTCGGGGATATTCGATTACGCCGTACCCGAATCTCTTGCCGGGCAAATTGGAGTTGGACATCTGGTCGTCGTCCCGTTTGGGAACAAGACCGTCCAGGGAGTTGTCTTCCGCTTTGTTGAGCAGCCATCCGTTCAGAACGTCAAGGAGGTCGCCGAGCTTGTCGATCCTCTTCCTGTCCTGACCGGACCGCAGATCGCGCTTGCCGAAGCCATGGCAGAGCACACGCTTTCGCCGCTGGCAGCCATTGTCGGTTTGTTCCTGCCGGTAGGCGTTAGCCAGGAGGCGGATGTACTTTATCAGACCGTGGACAATGGACAACGAACGATCAATGAAGGGCAGTGGTCCACGGTCCAACGGCGCCTGCTTGACCTGCTGCAGGAGCGCGGTCCATTGCGCGGTCGTCAAATCGATTCACACTTCCGCAAAGTGGAATGGCGTAACAGCGTAAATACACTTGTGAGAAAGGGAGTGATCTCAGCGAAGAGCGTCCTGCCTCCGCCGCGCGTCCGCTCGAAATATGTTCGGGTCGCGCTGCTGGCTGTCCCGCCGCAAGAGGCAGAAGCCGAGATGCCGAACCTTGGAACAAAGCAAACGTTGGCGCGCAGGCAATCCGCACTTCAGTTTTTGATCCGTCAGCCGCAGCCAGTCAACGTCTCATG
>DATFET010000504.1:0-6068 GCA_035250835.1 Anaerolineales bacterium | reverse complement strand
TCCCGCTAACTTCCCAGCGTTTGAGCGCTTTCACCAGCGACGGCGGAATCCCCGCATCCGTGTGCTTTGACAGCAGCGCCAGCAGATGATCGACTCTTAGTCCCTGCTCCTTGGCTTTCATGAGCGAGTTTGTTGAGAGGCGATAACGGTACATATCTTCCCTCGGTTCCTCCCACTCACAGAAGCGAGAAACCTGATAACGGACGACGCGCGAAGCAGTTCTTGGTATTGAGATTAATCCCTGTGATGAGACATGTATTTTGCCTGTTTCGTCAGAAGTCGAATGTCGAAGGTCCGACTTTTGACTTTCGACGTTCGATCTGATTTTGAACGCCGTGGGCTCTGCCGCCCCTTCCGCAATGGACAGATCCACCTGCCCGAGCCAGTGAAGCATATCGGTGATGAAGTATTTGACCAGCGCACCGTCCACCTGGTCCCAGGAGGAAAAGCCGCGCAGGTATTGAGCGTCCGTTTTGCGCTTGATGAACCATGAGTCGTAATCGCCGGCCGGGCGCTGGAAGTCAGCATACTTTTGTTTGATGTCACGGATGAAGGCATGCAGGCTCCACCACTTATCCTCGGGGATTGCATCGAGCAGGTTCAACAGGAATTCACGCGTTTCCTGCGGGTTGTTCCTCCATTCCCCTTCGCAGATAATTCCCGGCAGCAGCCAAAGCTCATTGAACGAGTTGCTCTCCAGCCATGCATCCTGGAGCATTTTCAAGGCTTCATTGCGCGGACATTCAAGGAATGCTTTGACAGCTTCTGCCTGGGGGATATCATTTTCGATCAACTTTGCGGAGATGAGCAAATTTTGGAGTCCAACAGCTTGCTGCTGTTCCAACGGCTCGCCGTTGGACTCCAAAGATTTACCCATGCGCAATGCGGCCAGGAAAGTGGTCGCGTCGTCCAGGATAGAATCGTTTGCAAGGACCTCACGTCCACGTTCACCGGGAGATGCAGGGCGACCCAGCGCTTCTGCGTTTGCCAAAGGTTCATCCGCAGGTTCCTGTACAGCCTGCACTGATTCTTCTGTTTCTTCGTCGAAAATGATATAGAGCTGGTCCAGCAAATCATCGGGGATGTAAGCGTATTCCTGCGGTCCCTTTTCATCGTCGAAGAATGCGCGCGCCAGCAGTCCGCGATAGAAGAGAGTTTCGGCTGTGGAAGACGGCTTGAGGTGCGGGCGTTCGCGGTCGCGTTTCGCCGCGCCCATTTCACGGATGTCCCCGTACTTACGCGTGAACACAGCCCAGGAGATTCGCCCGTCCGCCTCGACCAGAGCGCGTACAGCTGATGCAGCCTGAGGGGAGAGCGAGTCGATTAACTCGGCCAGCAGGTTGAGGTCCAGAAGCGAAGCGGACAATTCCTCCCGCGCTTCCTCTGCAGTGATGGAAGTCAATTCGACCCCCAGGAACTCCGCGATAATGCGGAGGTGTCCTATATCTTGTTTGTGCAGGGATTGAAGAAGGTCAGGCATAAGATAGGGACTGACAACTGCCAGCCCCCGCAATTTTACCCTTTTACCACTTTCAACGCATTCGGCAGCACTTCGAAGCTCACCTTGCGAAGGTCTGTTCCAGGACCTGAGTATATTTCTCCATCTGCATGAATGTAAAGTGGACGATTTGCTGTAAGAGAAAATTTCTTACACGAGCCCATGCGCACTTCTTTGAAACGACCATGCGTTCCCTTCATCACTTCCGGTACGATACGAAACATCATCAACCGGCTGACATCGGTAATCATCGCGTAGTGCAGGATCCCATCGTCGATCTTTGCATCCGGTGCAATGAGGAAGCCGCCGCCTTCGCGCGGGGCGTTGCACAACACCAGATAAATGACCTTTTGTTCCCACTTTTCCTCATCCGTTTCGATCTGCATGTGGATCGGGTGGTGGTCGAGAATGATGGTCTGGATCACGGCGGTGAGGTACATCAGGAAGCCTCGGATAATCGGCAGCCTGTGCGAGCGGATCGTGACCAGCGCGCCGAAACCGATCCCCAGCGTATTATCGAAATACTCCCTGCGCCCGTTCTCATCCGTCATCAGGCACAGATCAATGACGGAGGATTCGCCAGCCAGAGCGCGGACCAGAGCCTCGGTAGGTGTTTGAGATACGTTAATGCCGTGTGCAAAATCGTTCCCCGAACCGACAGGGACAACACCCAGGACCGGACGATTTTCCTCGGGAATCTTCATCAACCCATTCACAACCTCATGAACCGTCCCATCGCCGCCCATGGCAATGACCATATCGTAGCCCTGCTCACCTGCCTGCTGCGCCAGAGCGATGGCGTGACCGGGATAGACCGTGCCGCTCCACTCCACGCCGCCGTGTTGTTCGGTGATGGATCTCAGGTCGCGGGCGACACGCCATGCATTTCCCATGTCTGCCATTGGGTTCAGGATAATTTTTACTTTACGGTGCATGCCAGATTCTCCATAAGAAAGACCCCAAACGGTTTCCTTCACTATCAAATGAGATCGATGAACGGATTCCTTGATCGCTAAATGAGATATTGAGGCAGGCGCTAGAAACCTTTGGAGTCAACAAATTTGAAGAATATAACCCCCGTACAATCAATCGGAGGCTAGTCGTCGCCAATCCTGTGAGATGCCAGAGGACCCGTGATACCACGGGCAACCTGAAATGTCCCGCGTTTATACTTCTTCGCCTGGTAAAGAGCGGCATCCGCAGCGCGCAATAGATCCGGGCCATTGCGGGCATGGACAGGGAATATGGCAATGCCGCCCGAGATACCCAATTTGAGCCTGCGCCCATCCGGGAATTTGTATTTGATGTTTCGCATGCCTTCCAGGATTTTTTCAGAAACAATCTGCGCAGATGACATTTCGGTCTGGCTGAGGATCAACGTCAGCTCATCGCCGCCATAGCGGGCGAGGAAATCCGTATTGCGGACGCCGCGCGCCATCTGGTTGAATACCACCCGCAGGACGTCATCGCCTGTCGCATGGCCATAGGTGTCATTCACATCCTTGAAGCCGTCCAGATCCATCATGATGACCGCAAAGGAGTAGGTGTTTCTTCGAGCTTGCAGGACCTCTTCTGCAAGTCTTTCATCGAGGGCGCGGCGGTTGGGAAGTCCGGTCAACGTATCGCTATAAGCCTGGCGGCTGATCATCTGGTGCAGGCTGGCATTTGAAATGGCGATGGCTGCCTGGTCCGATAACAGGCTCAGCAGGCGCAACTCGAGCGGTGAAAAACCTCCTACAGTCTGGCGCGCGAGATTCATCACACCCATCACCACGTCTCCGACCTTGAGGGGCATGCCGATGATCGAACCTGTCCAATGCCTGGGTGTGTTTCTGAAGAGTGGGTGAGTCCGCATATCCTCGACGATGATCGTTTCTCCACCTCTTGCAACAGAATAGGTGAGACCATTCGAACGGGGCGCGGACCACGGCTTGTTGCGGGTACCTTCTGAATCGAGGGCAGCGCCAAAGGAGAGCTTGTGGCTCTTATACAGGAAAATGTTCACATTGCGTGTGTTTTCGACCAGCCGCATTGCCTCCGTGGCTACAGCATCCAGGACGTCCGGCAGGTCGAGGCTGGACGTGAGATGAATACTCAATTTCTTGAGCGTATCCAGCTCATCGGCTTGTTGTTTGAGCAGGGAAAGAAGCGCCTGGTTGTTGATCAACTGGTCGGAGAGGGATTGTGTTTCGTTGAGATGATCCGGGAGATGTTTTTCAACTGCAATGGTAAGAATGCCAAGCAGCTTGACCAGATAGTTTCTATCGATATCCGAAACATCCTGTTCTTCCAGAATGCGGCGTGCTTCGGTGAGGATCTTGAGTCTGATGTCACCCATTCTTGTAATTAACTGAATATTTAATCATAAATCGGCTTTATTTGAGTAGGTCGTTTATCCTACCCGGATCGACGCACACCTCATTATAACAAGCCCTTGATGATTCTTTGATTGCATGAATGTTCCAGTGCGCTGCCATAGGTCTGGCAGGGGATTTTATACAGCAATTAAACTGCTTAATGAACTCCTCCGCAAGGGAGGAGAAAGTGGCGTATATGTTAGAATGGATTTACCCTTTTTGGAGGAAAACGTGTCTGACCCAATACAACCTCATGAGCAGTCTCAACCCAAGTCTGTTCCTGCCACACCCCTTCACCCGCGCCGGCACGGGATCATCATCGGCGCCTCAGACGGACTGGGCGCGGCCCTGGCCCGCCGCCTGGCTCGCGAGGGCTATTCGCTGGCGCTGCTGGCTCGACGCACGGACAAGCTGGATGCCCTTTGCAATGAGATCAATCAGTCCATGGGCAGGAGATGCGCATTTCCCTACGCTCACGATGTATGCGACTTCGAGGAAGTCCCGGCTCTGCTGCGCAGGATCGTTGCCGACCTGGGCGGCCTGGACCTGGTGATCTTCAGCGCGGGGATCAACCGTCCGCCCGGCGGTGTGGATAAATATAATTTCGGGAACGACCGCCAGATGATCGAAACCAACCTCATCGGCGCGATGGCCTGGCTGACCCCGATTGCCCAGATGTTCCAATCGGCGCAGGCGGGACAGATCGTCGGCATTGGCTCGGTGGCCGGTGACCGCGGACGCGTTGGGAACCCCGGCTATAACACCTCCAAGGCCGGGCTGTCAACCTATCTCGAGGCGCTGCGCAACCGCCTCACGCGTCATGGCGTCCATGTGCTGACCGTCAAACCCGGGTTTATGAAAACAGAAATGCTCAAAGCTGCCCAGGGTGGAACCCCGTTCACGATCCCGCCCGAAAGAGCCGCCGAGGATATCTGGAAGGCGATCCAGAAACGCAAACAGACGATTTACACTCCATCCCTCTGGCGCTGGATCATGCTTGCCATTCAGCTCACCCCTTCGTTCATCTTCCGAAAGTTATCATTCTAAGTCTCACAGAAGCATTGAAAACACCATGTCTCTCCCGCTGAACAACTTTATACAACTTGAAAACTTTGGTCATTCATTACGCGCGCCTTCTTATCGTTTTCGATCGGAATGCACGGAGGAAATTCAGGAGATCTTCCAGCTCGCACGGAAAAATGGATTGACTGTCACCGCGCGAGGCGCTGGGAGAAGTTATAACGACGCTGCCCTTAACGGCGGCGGGATCATGCTGGACCTGTCTGGCATTAACAAGATCCTCGAGTGGGATCCGTCCAGCGGCCAGGTGCGATGCGAACCGGGCGTTACGCTCGAGAAACTGTGGCAGCGTATCGAGCCGGATGGATGGTGGCCACCGGTTGTCTCCGGCACGATGAAGACCACGCTGGGGGGATGTCTCGCCACCAACATCCATGGCAAGAACAATTTCCAGAAAGGACCGATCGGCGAGCATGTAATCGAATTTACTGCGCTGCTGCCGACAGGTGCGCTGGTCACCTGCACGCCCAATAGTAATGCAGACCTGTTCTACGCGATGATCAGCGGACTCGGAATGCTTGGGGTTTTCACATCCATTACGATGCAGATGAAGCGCATCTACTCAGGATTGATGACCGTGGACGCGCGTCCGCTACGGAATCTCCACGAGCACCTGACCGATCTGCTCGAAAATGCTCCTCATCATGATTACATCGTGGGCTGGCTTGATACCACCGCAAGTGGAAAAAGCCTCGGCCGCGGTCAGATCCACGCTGCCAACCATTTGAAGGAAGGGGAAGATCCGCATCCACAGGAGACCATGCGGCTTGAAAAGCAGACCCTTCCACCACGCATCTTTGGCGTGATCCCAAAATCCAGCCTGCATTATTTCATGAGTCCATTCATGATCAATTTTGGCGCCTGGGGAATCAACACCGCCAAGTATTTTGCTTCGCTCCGCAGGCATACCTTCAGGCAGTCGCATGCGGCATTCCATTTCCTGCTCGACTATGTTCCGAATTGGGAACTCTCGTATGGGCGCGGTGGCTTGATCCAGTACCAGTCCTTCCTGCCGAAAGAAACCGCGGAGTCTGCCTGGCGTGAGATGATCCAGCTTTCTCAAAAACGCGGCCTGCCTTCCTATCTGGGCGTGACCAAGCGCCACCGTCCCGACAGGTTCCTGCTCTCTCATG
>DATFET010000089.1:0-9309 GCA_035250835.1 Anaerolineales bacterium | reverse complement strand
ACGGAAATGGATGAGATATAAACGTAACGCTTCACGCTTCCCTTCAGTCCCTCAGCGGAGAGGCGGACGATGCGCGGCAGATACCCTGCAACGTCGATGACTGCATCCCACTCGCGGCCCGATAACTTTTCGATGTTATGTTCACGATCGCCGAGGAGGGTTTCGATGTTTGGGAAGAGAGTCGGATTTGTCCTGCCACGATTGAACAAAGTCACCTCATGTCCTCTTGTCAGCGCTGCCTCCACGAGATGACGCCCGAGAAATTTCGTCCCACCCAGAATCAGGATTTTCATTTTTTTCCTTCTGTCCTTGTGAGGAGTCACAGCGAGTGAAGCAATTCACTATACGATGATATTAGCGGGTCGAATAGCTTAATCCATTAAGCGGGGATGGCTTCGCCTTCGGCTCGCAATGACAGGCTGACTACTTCTTCATCCTCGTCAATCTTGCCTCTGTAGCTTTCGCTTCGCCAAATTCGGGGTGGATGTTATAGGCAGTGATCACCAGATGATCGGCATCCAGAAGTTCGACGACTGTGCGCCAGCCCCAATCGGGCCCGCCGCTGGGATCGGGATAACTGCCGAGGACCGAGAATCCATTCTCTACAGGTTTACCAACGCAGAACATGATGGCAGTGTTATTGTGGAATGAATCCACCCAACTGGCTTCGTAGCGGTCGAGAGTTGTGTTATAGCCGAAGGTAAACATGCCATGCTGCGACTCGCCTTCGACGGATCCCTGATAGAGATACAGAGCAAAGCGTCCATCGAGAATGAGCTGGATGCTTCCCGCGACGGCGGATTCGTCCGCGAGTTTATCCGGCTCGAACCAGAGCTTGGATGTACCTGCCCAGCCACCAGAGAGTTGAGAGAGGAAATGATGAGGGCTGCCTGAGGATTGTTCAAAGGTCATATTTGATCTCCAAGGGTTTAGGTATTGGTTAACGAAGGAAAGATGAAGGAAGAAAGACGAGTTTAGGACATTGGTATTTCTGAGTCGAGCGAGAAGGTGGATGGTTGCGCATTGTATTCGGCCTGTTCTTCACGAATAGCGTTTTTACGTTGATGGGAAATCATCGGAGTTAACATGCTGATAATGCGAGTCAATAATTCCATGCGCTGTTTGAGAACTTCAGCGGATAAAGCATGGCGTTCGAGCGTGTACGATATTATGTATAAACGAGGGACAAACTTTAGTCGAGTGAGAGCGGAGAACCCATAATGTTGGACGAAAAAGGCAAGCCTCGGCACATACAGGAAGTGATGCCCAGTGCTGAGGAAGTGCAGCGGGCACTCAGCAAAGCCAAATCGCTGGATGACTTTTTTGGGAAGGAAGGCATCTTTGCGAAACTCTTTGCGCACACGATCGAGGAGAGGCTGGAAACGGAACTGAGCGAGCATTTGGGATATGAGCCGTACGAAGTGAAGGATCGCAAGGGTGAGTTTGAACCGCAGGGGGTGAAAAAGCAGGTTGCGAACACGAATGAATTGGAAGACAAGATCATTGGCATGTACGCCAAGGGCATGTCGGTGCGGAACATTCAAGACACACTGCAAGACTTGTATGGCGTAGAGGTTTCGCCCACCACCCTGCGCGCAATCCCCGATAAAGTCTGGGGATGGGTGGAAGAGTGGCAGAACCGCTCGCTGGCCAATCTCTATCCAATCCTCTATCTGGATGCGATCCATATCAAACTCAGGCGGGAGAGCAAAGTCGAAACGATTGCCGTGTATACGGTCCTGGGCGTGGATCTGGAAGGTCACCGGGACATTCTGGGTCATTGGATCGGCGATGGCAGCGAAAGCTCCAATTTTTGGTTGAGTGTCATCACCGATCTGCAAACTCGGGGTGTGAAGGAGATCTTCATCGCCTGCGTGGAGGGTCTGAGCGGGTTCAAGGAGGCGGTCCTGGCCGTCTTTCCCCAGACCCAGATCCAGCGCTGTGTCATCCATCAAATTCGCAACAGCCTCGAATACATTACCTGGACGGATCGCAAAGCCTTCATGACTGATCTGAAGGAGGTCTACCAAGCGGCCACCCGCGAGAGTGCCGACGCCCATTTGCGTCAGCTCGCGGAGAAATGGGGAGACAAGTATGCCGTCGCCATTCGTTCCTGCAAAACAACTGGGACGACCTCTTCGCCTATCCCGCCGAGATCCGGCGCCTGATCTACACCACTAACGCTGTCGAAGGCTATCACCGCCAACTGCGCAAGGTCACCAAGCCAAAAGCATTTTTCGCCCGAAGCCGCTCGCAAACTGCTTTTCCTGGCCAATCGCGATATCCTCGAAAAGTGGCCCATGCCGATTCAAAACTGGCCGCTGATCCTCAACCAACTGGTGATCCGTTTTGAGGGTCGCCTGGCGATCTGATTTCTTTTCCGTTTACACAATGGTCTTGACTCCCCCTTTCCGTCGTTTCTTGATCAGGCAGTTGCAGGTGATCGCGGGAAGGATTTGTTCAATGCCCGGACAATTGTTCTTGGCAGGTCAATGGGAATGAAGTAATCTACCGGGAAAAGGTAATCTTCGCCGCTTTCGTCAACGATGCGCACATCGCCGTCGGCCTGCGCCTGCTTATCGGGGATTATGCGGTAAAGCTTGTGCAACTCCAGCGAAGCTGGATATTCACTATTATCTACACAGATCACAAAACGGGAGTTTGTTGTTGTGGTTTTCATACTTTCATTCCAGATAACGCTTGTGTTTATATTCTTTTCGTCCGATACCTTGAGCCTCATACCAATGGATTTCGGCTTTACGGACCTGTCCATTTCTAAGTTGGATGATGGCAATTCCTTTCATCTCACGCCAACGCCCCTCCCAGATAGTTTTCTGAGCCGCGGCAAGTCGCGAATGGAATTACCGATGGCAATCAATTCAATCTCTGTGATGTCGCCGATGATTTCAAAGGATGCCATCCAATCTATTTCCTTCGCAAATTATACTCTTGTTCAACCTCTTGTTTAAACATGTGGTCTTTGATCAATTGCCCAGCAAATCCCCCAGCCACTCCATCAACCCTTTTAACTCCTGTTTTTTTCCGGGCAAGTCGCTCGCGACCGTTCCATTCTGCCCGTTGACCAGCACCAGATGCTCACGACCGCTGAAGGGAATCTCGGTCATCCATACCGGGAGCAGGTTGAGGCGGAAGGACTCCACGGTCATTTTTGCGGAGGAGGTGGAGAGGAGTCGGATGGGATCCAAACGGCTAGGCAGCTCACGCTTATAAAGTGACAATGTCTGTGCGCGGGCGTCGAGCGAGGCTTCCGCCATCGGGATGTCATATACTTCAGCGGGCCAGTCCGCGAGATAACGCGGGTCGTACGGCTTAATGCCTCTCAGCTCGAAGGTGGGGATCAGCCTCAGGAACACGGCCGAAAGCTTTCGGGAGGCTGGAATCGGCAGATCATTCACCTGGACGGGATAACAATCGCTGACGCGGACCTTCTTCGGGCGTTTGCGTCCAAACTCGATTTCGTCCACCTCCATCGTCTCGCCGGTGTAATCCAATTCGCCGCCGAGGTCGAATGTCCATAACGGGAGATAGACGCCGCGAGGAAAGTCCATCTGTTTTTCAACTTTGATCTGATTCGACTGCATCCACTCACTTAAATAGGTAGCAGCGCGTTTTTGATCGAACGCGTGCGGGAGGATGCCATCCGGTGCGAGCAGCTGCTCCTCCGATTCCCAATTGACGACATGCGGCGAGCCGCAGTACACACAGGTGGATGAAATTTGGCTGGGCGGCAGGATAAACTCACAGCCACAGCCTTCACAGTGGAAGACCTGCTGGTCGAGCGGCCTGCCATGTCCGCGGGCGGTCGCCATGGCAATGATGAAGTCCTTTTCCTCAGCGGTGCCGGGCTGGGCGACAAACCTTTGATTACGCGTGCAATACTCACAACGGAGCGATTGACCATCAGGTAAGAAACTCATCCGCCCACCGCATTTGGGACACATGAACCGCTCAGCGCTCGCGCTGCGCAATCCTGCGGGTGCGGGAGGCAGTTCATCGGGGTTGACGATTTCAGCGGCTTTGAGTTTGCCATCCAAAACCGCAAGCGATCTGCGCGCCCGGGCATGCTGCAAGTCGTGAGCCAGACAATTCTCGAGTGCCTTGCGTTTCTCGGCTGGATTGTCAATGACTTCGCTCATCCAAAACCATGCTTCAGCCAGAGCATCATGATCGCTGCTGATGTATACGGCGCGGTCCAGGTAGCGGCGGGCGCTTTCCAGGTTGCCGGCTTTTGCTTCGATGATCCCAGTTTTTAGTAGTTGTCTGCCGTAGTCGCTGAACATGGTCACCTCATGTCATTGCGAGGAGTGGCGCTTGAGGCGCCACTCCTCGCAATGACACTATTTCCTTACAATTGCATCCGTCATCTTTGCCACGCGCGCCATTTCCCGCACGTCGTGCACGCGGATGATGTCCGCGCCGCGGGCGATGCCCACTGCCACAGTCGCGGCAGTGCCCTCGACTCGTTGATCGGGAGGCAGGTCAAGTGTAAAGCCGATGAACGATTTTCGGGATGGCCCCAACAGTACGGGATATCCCAGGGCGTGGACTTCGTCGAGGCGGTTAATCAGCTCGAGGTTATGCTCACGGGTCTTTCCAAAGCCGATGCCCGGGTCAAGGATAAGACGTGTCTCCTGCAGCCCGGCTTGTACCGCCAACTCTACGCTGACGAGCAGTTCGCGCTTTACATCTTCCATTAAATCTTCATACGCAGATCCAAGGTAGGCGTTGCCCAGTTGCTCTCGCACCTCCACACTGGCAGGATTGCTGCGGTTGTGCATCAAAATTACAGGGACGCCAAATGCCGCAGCAACGGATGCAAGCTGCGGGTCCGCCCGCAGCGCCCAGACATCATTGAGGATGTGTGCGCCTGCCTTGAAAGCCGACTCCGCAACACTGGCTTTATAAGTATCGATCGAAATTAAAGCATCGGGGAATTCTCTTGCAATCGCTTCGATGACGGGAATGACACGCTGCATCTCCTGCTCTGCATCGACCGGCTGAGAGCCCGGTCGGGTGGACTCGCCGCCCACGTCCACAATATCTGCACCATCTGCGAGGAATTGTCTGGCTTGTTCGACGGCTGCGGAAACGCCCTCACGCCTAGCCCGCCCCTTCGGAGTGCTTCGCGATCTCCCGACAGGAGAGGGGGACAATATGCCATCCCCTGAAAATGAATCAGGTGTGACATTCAGGATTCCCATCACGTAGGTGCGGGAACCCCAGTCGAAGATGTGTTTGCCAATTTGGAGCGATGAGGATTTCATTGCCATTAAAAAAATATGTCGTTGCAAGTCCCAGATGGGCGAAGTTGTCTCCTTCCAACAAGGAGATTGCTTCGTCGTGGCGCTTGGTCTCGATAGGGTCGGACGATCACCGACCTACTCGACCAACGGGCACCACTCCTCGCAATGACAGAGGAAGCTAAGGTATCTGATCGAGCGGACGGCCAAGCCAGGCTTCGGCTTCGTTGATATCGGTAAAGATCTTCATGGCGGAGGCGGTCCCGGCCAGGGCAAGCGCGGCGACGCTGCGGATTGCGTCTGCCACCTTTTGATCTGCAACGACGACCGCCACGCGGATATTCCGCGCCGATGGATCGCTGTTCGCCTCCACGGCCATACGGACTGCCTTTTCGGGGATTTCCTTCACCGCGCGCAGATCATACAGGTTTCGAGTGCGGCGGTCCGCGCCGAGCAGGTGCTCCAGCGCAAACTCGTGCCAGTCGTTGATGGTGGCATCCGAAAGATCGGTAAAGGTCAACGTCATGCCGCCATCGCCGCGGCGCACGACGGATAATCCAACACCGGGTTTGGGAGTCCAGTTCAGTGGTTTGATCTCATTCATCTTTCGCCTCCAGTGCGTGTGAGGCGATTATACCCTCTGCCTTATGGGGTCAACGTACACAGGAGCTGATATCGAGCAGGATGCGATAATCCTTACGGTAATCCTTTTCACTGCGAAAGCCGTCGGCGCGGTCCACTGTTTTTACACAGGAGGAAGAGAGTGCCTGCTGGTATTGCGGCTGCAGTCCTTCCCAGTAATCGATGCCGTAATAAACATGAGAAAAGCCCGCCGCTCGAAGGTCATACGGATCGGGCGCAGCCGATAGCTGATCCCATTCCTCTCTGGCTCCTCCCCAATTATCCGATGAGCGGGAGTAGCGTCCCAGGATGGTGACGCCTCGAACCGGATCAGGATCGAAGACGAGCGCGTCCGGCTCGAACCTGTTCCAGTTGTTTGCCAGTATCTGCGCGTCCATGTCGGTGATAAAGAACGTGTTGACCGGCTTTGGAGCTGCCGTCAATGAAACACCAAAGTGAACCAGCCCTCCGACGATCGCTAGCAGCCCGAGAACGGCAGCTCCAATTTGAAGGGCGGGGCTTTTCTCACGGGACCAAAGCCAGAGGAGAGGGACAAATGCCAGCTTGCAGGTATTGATCGTCCCCTCCAGGATGCGGGTCGTCGCGCTGACCCCCGCCGAGCCCGCGTACACAACCAGAAGCGCCCCGAGGCCAGCCAGTCCGCTCATCCAGAACGCGGCCGGATACCATTGTCCCCGCCTGATCGCTTTCCATATCAGGATCATCGTGAGGGGAAATACCAGAAGCACGGGCCCATACTCGAGCACGGCCAGAATCAAATGAAAGGGATTCGACAGGATCAGTCTTCCCAAATGGATGGATACGACCTCAGGCGGCCAGACGACCATGAATTCGTAGGAGTAGAATGATTCCGCGGCCTGCCCGCTAAATCCTGCTGTAAAGGAGCCTGCCATTTCCGTAAAGATGCCGCCCTGTACAAGTGCGAGGACGCTCGCTGCAAAAAGAATTCCGATCCACGGCAGCAGGCCGGGCGGGAGCTTAAAAGCCCGGGTCTGAAAGAATCGTACGACAACAGCCCCTGCAAAACCAAGCAGGATCAATCCGAAGGTCACTTCATTTGCGAGCGCCAGGGCTGATACAGCAATGACCAGGAGAATGCTTCCCCAAAGATTTTTCCTGCGGTCGGCAGACAATAACAGAAGGAGCAGGATCAGGACAGCCGACATGCCGATCCCGTTGTAGGTCATCACGAATGGATGGCTGATCCCATCGGCAAATGCAAAGGGGAACGGGAAGGGACCATCCCCCTCGATCGCCCAGGGACTGATTAGCGCCTGCAGCAGCGACTCTCCGCTCACCGCGCCGGAGCCGATCAGTTGAACGCTCTCTGAGACACGGTTCAACAGCGGACCCGGAAACAACAGCAGGAGCCAGCGCGTCCCTGTGGCGAAGATCAGAAAAATAGCTGTCAGGGTACTGACCAGCGTCCTTCTCGTGACGCGGTATGCCCACAGGGCGCCAAGCAGGACTGTCAGTGTAAGGATGATGGCCCGGGCGAAGTCCAGAGCCAGCCATGGAAACACGTCTCCCAGGCGCATGATTTGCGCCGCGAACAACAGCAGGAAATAATGATAGCCGAACAACTGTATCTGCGGGTTCAGGACAAACCTTGGCGGTATCTCCCCCGCGGCCAGCAAAGAAACGAGCGGGATCGTCTGGAACTCATCGAAGATCGCCAGGCCGCGTCCCGCCATGGTAAAAACAAAAGTAAGGATGATGAACCAGGACAGATACGGACCAGAGGCTCTGAGCTCTTCGGTTAGTTTTTTTACATTCTTCCAGGGTTGGGATACCGCCAGACTGGCCAGAAGGATGAGCAGCGTGGAGAGCCAAAAGGCAGGCGGCAGAGGGATAACCTGTGCCAGCAGGTTCGCCAGCCAGGTGGCTGCAACAATTCCAAATGCTATGCCTGTCAGCAGGCTTTCATGACGGTGTAATGTGAATGCACAGCGCGTGAGCAGCCAGCCGCCAACTCCCCAGGCTCCAAAAGCCAGCAGCAGGACCAGCGAGTTCCCTTCAGCAATATTCACAATGCAGTCTGCGATCCAGGATTAACCATCCGAACCCGCCATCCTGTCACCTGGATTATTCGATCGGTGTAATCCCACTCAGATCGCAGGATGCCGCCATTTCGCGGATGCTCTTCTTCAGTACAGGATGGATCAGATCCGAGGCAATATCCAGCATTGGCAGCAGCACAAACCCACGCTGCGGCAGACGGGGATGCGGAATACTCAATTCAGGTGTATCCAATACGAGCTCGTCGTAAAAAAGGATATCGATGTCGATCAGACGAGGTCCATTCTGGAACGACGCCTGACGCCCGAGGGCAACCTCGAGGCGTTTGATGTGTTTGAGCAGCGGCTCGGGCTCGAGATACGTCTGCGCTTTGACCACCTGGTTAAGGAAATTTGGCTGATTTTCAAATCCCCAGGGAAGTGTCTCGTAGATTCGTGATTTTGCCCTGACCTCCATTTGAGGCGTCAGCGCGGTCAGCGCCTGTTTTAAATTATCCTGGCGGTTACCCAGGTTCGAGCCCAGGGCGAGATAAACAATATGAGTGTCCATGGTTATAGAGGCAGGGCGTGCTCGTCGTAATGTTCGACCACATCGTCCACGAGCCAGCCCTCAATGTCATTGTTCAGGAACGCGTCGTCAGGCAGGTCGGCGACCAGGTCGATTAAAGCCAGCCGCACCGTATCGAAATGACTGAGCAAATCCTCGTCGGACCAAAATGAATATTTTTGAGTTAATTCCTGGTTGAACTGATCCACATCCCGTCCGTGCCAGGTAAAGCCCGGTGAGTTGATGATCCCCATGATAATGCGCATGCCCTCCTCCCACCAGCCGACGATATGCGCCAGCAGATCGTGAAACGTGTCAAATCCCTGCTTCGACAAAAAATCCCTTTGTTGTTCAGCGTTCATGCGTGAGAAATTTTCCATATATTCAGCCCATTCGTTCTCGAGCAGATCGATTGTCAGAAAGCGGCTCAGAGAGAGCAGATGCTCACGCGCATGGAGCAGGATGATCCCATTCAGCCAGACTTTAACGCGGCGATTGTCGAAAGCCGATTCATCGATGGACTTCAGATCTGCCGCCGTTTTCTGACGCGTTTCCTCAAAGTGAGTTATGAACTCAGTCTCATCCCATGTTCTGTACCGGGCAACCGCTTC
The DNA here is from genome assembly GCA_035250835.1 of Anaerolineales bacterium. Taxonomy (GTDB): domain Bacteria; phylum Chloroflexota; class Anaerolineae; order Anaerolineales; family Villigracilaceae; genus Defluviilinea. The sequence goes on along the minus strand of DATFET010000089.1, from coordinate 230 downwards.
GGCGTTGAACGCGTCGAAATCATACTTCCTGCGCTCGAACTCACGTCCCTCCGCTGTGGCAAGGATGATGCTCATCCCCTCCTCCCACCAGGCAAGGATGTGTGCCAGCAGGTCGCGAAAGGAATCATATCCCGTCTCATTGACCCGCTTCTCCTGCTCAACCTGCGGCAGGCGCTGGAACCGTTCCACGTACGTTCCCCATTCCAGTTCCATGTATTCGAGTGCGCGTT
>DATFET010000079.1:0-3956 GCA_035250835.1 Anaerolineales bacterium | reverse complement strand
GCGAAGTAAGGTGGTCTTTTTCACTCTGTAATGAAACAATTTGATTGACATGATCATCTCCTGCAATGGTTCGTCTCAGTAGCTGTTCAGGTACGGGAGGCTGTGGCAAATCTCCATGCGAGACGCGGAACAAGAATAAGCCAGAGCCGCTCCCTGATCAGAGGGAAGGGATATCAAACGACTCTGGAAGATTAGCTGCGTCGATGGATTTTCATAAATTTATTTTTTGTTGAAACTTGTCTTAAACCCTAAGAAATCTATGTGATTTTTCTTCCCTGTATGGTTCCTATAAGAACAATTTTCAACCAATAATAATGATAGTGGACATCGATAGCTTTGTCATTACTTCCTTGGTGATTTCTCCCCTCAACAAAGCGCGCTGAATACATCGGATTTTCAACAGGTGTTGAACTTCTCTTGATTTGTGAATAAGTTTCTGCGCATAAGCATAACTAGTAGGGTTGAGCTTGTATATCGAGACAAAGCACAATAGCAAATGCAAAACCCCTCTCCTGCATGGAGAGGGGTCGTTTGAGTTGGATGCTCGAATCGTCTGTACCTACGGGCCGGTATAGCCAGGCACCTGCTGGCGGTTGTGATATCCGCCAATGTAGCTGACGATGTCTGCACCGACACCCAGGCCGAGCCAGATCCAGTCGAAGCCGTTCAGGGGGAAGATCAGCACATACATCAGGACTGTCCATGGAGCGAAGATCAGACCAAGAATGCCAACCAGCCAGGGCAGGTTAAAACCCGCGAAGGCTGCGGACACCCGGACGGGTGCTATGAGCCAGTAGACCAGGAAGCCCAGTCTCGGGCCGAAGAACAGAAGGGCGGCGAAAAAGCAACACATTGTACATTCTCCTTATTGAAATGTGGTTGAGGATACTATGGGATTGTACCCTGAATTCATATTTGCTAACGTCCTCGAGTTATACTCATCTCTTATAACCCGGCAGAAGATACGAAGATGCGAACCTGTGCGCTTTACTCTTCGTCATCCCAGTCCTTCCAGTCCACCTTGTGCGACTCCAGATAGGCGTCCACTGCCTCTTTAATCGTAGGGTAGAAGCGCCGATCATCGAAGCGGGTGGACATTCCAAAGTTCTTGAGCTTGTCCTTAACAGGGTCTTTCATTTCAGCGAAAATCAGCTGTATGCCGGCCTGTTGCAGCTCGTCATCCAACTCCACCAGCATATCCGCGGCAGAGACATCCGTGCCGGTGATGGGCTCGGCAGCCACCACAAGCCAGTTTACCGGGGTGGGGGATTTGTTCACCTCGATGAGCACCTGTTCCTTGAACTGCTCGGCGTTGGCAAAGAATAGTGGCGCATCCCAGCGGAAGAGCAGCAGGCCCGGGATCAGTCGTGCATCCGGGTAGCGGGCGGTATCGTGGTAACCGACCACCTTGTTGGGCCGGCCCAGGACAGCGGAATGAGGACGCCAGGCATCCCCGACGAACTCTCCCAGGGCGACGAGGATAGCGATCAGGATGCCTGGGATGGGGCCGAAGATCGCCACACCCAAAAAACAGGCCATGGACAGCCAGAATTCCCAACGCTGGATGCGGTAGAACCGGCGCAGGTCTGTGATCTCGAACAATCCGATCGCCGATGCGATCACCACCGCGGCCAGAGCCGTATTGGGGAGATTCTTTAGCAGGGTTGGCGCAAAAATGAGCAATAAGGCGATGGCGACTGCCCCGGTCACTCCGGTCAATTGCGTTTTGGACCCGGCCGATTCTGCGACGGGCGTTCGCGAGGCGCTGCTGCTGATGGAAAAACCCTGGAAGAAACCTGTTGCAACGTTGGCGGCACCCAGGCCGATCATCTCCTGGTTCGAGTTCACATACGTTCCACTCTTGGCAGCCAGGCTGCGTGAGAGCACACTGGTATCGGCGAAGGAGACAACTGCGATGGCAATGGCTCCAACCATCAGCGGACCTACATCCTGCCAGCTGACCAAAGGCGCAGAGAAGGACGGCAATCCCTGAGGAAGAGGGCCTAGAACGGAAACGCCCGCCTGGGTCTCGAGGGCGAAGAAACCTGTAACAATCGTTGCCATTACTACAGCTACGAGAATACCGGGAAAGCGTTTAAAGCGTTTCGTAGCCAGGATGAATAGCAAGGTGGAAGCGCCGAGTGCCAGCGTCACCCAGTTGGTCATACCGGCCAGTAGTCCCTGGATAAAGGATGCAAATTCTGCTATGACGTTATCCCCTTCGATGGAAAAGCCAAACAACTTGGGGAGCTGCCCGATCAGCACCGTCAGGGCGATGCCGTTCATATATCCGTAGCGGATCGGCTTGGATAACAGTTCGGTAATGATCCCCAAACGAGCCAGGCCAGCCAGGATGCAAAGCAAACCCGTGAAGAGTGCCAGCATCCCTGCCAGTGTGACCGCGCGGGTGGGATCTCCCGCAGACAGCGGCAGGATCACAGCCGCGATGATGGCAGCCAGGGAAGAATCCGGGCCCAGGACCAGGATGCGGCTGGGACCAAAGATTGCATAAGCGATCAATGGCACAATGGTGGCGTACAAGCCATTGATCGCCGGTAGTCCGGCCGCCTCGGCATAACCCATGCCTACCGGTACAAGCACCGCAGTAAGGACCAGACCCGCTGCAAGATCATTACGCAGCCAGCTTGGGTCATAATGCCGCAGGACTTGCAAACCGGGCATCCATTTCCATATGCCCTTCTGTTCGGCGGCTGTGACTGGACGGACGATCCGGCCGGATTTGGATGTGACTGTGTCAGTTGTCTCTACGCCTGCTTCGGTATTCATATTGGATTCCTTTGTAAAATCTACAATGCTCGGCTCAAAGTGTTTAATGTTCAGTCCTGCTCAATGGCGAACCCGTCCGGAAAATCCCTATCTCTATTGTTGATTAAGCATTCATCAGGTTAAGGATGCGATAGAATAGAAGAAAGATATCCTTCATATTATAAGGAGACTCACCATGTTTCGCAAAACAATTTTGTTACTCATATCCCTGATATTGCTGGCCTGCGCTGCCTGTGCTCCTGCAGAACCCCAGGCGGATTTCGCATCCGAGCAGGTATGTGAAGACCTGGTCCTTTTTATCGCCTCCGTTGAGACGCTTCAGGATGAGAGCAATTTTGCCGACCAGACTGAACTACAAGCCCAATTCGATGTCGTTCGCAGAAACTTCAATAACCTGGTCGCTGCGGTCCAGAACCTGGAAACAGCGGAGAAAGAAGATTTCGAGAATGCAGTCGATGAGTTGATGAATACAGCCAGTTCGCTGCCGCAGGATGCATCCGTACCCGAGACAATCGAGACATTACAGGCTCCCATCAACGATGTGCGGGATGCCGCAGAAAATTTAAGAACCGGCCTGGAATGCCAGCCATAGCTGCATAGATTACTTCTTAATATCATCAATCGATTGTCTTTCCAGCATCTGGCGCAGTGCAGCCAATTCTTTCCTGATAATTGCCAGCTCTTTTTCGACCGCCGACTCGGATGCCTGCTGAGCAGCTTCCTGCCCTCCCGAAGCATGTGACTCACCGATCAGCAGGCTGGACATCAGGCTTGCCATCGCGCCGATGATACCCACTCCAGCCAGCATGATAAACATGGCTGTGACGCGACCCCATACAGTGACCGGGTAATAATCACCATAACCTACAGTGGTGATGGTTACGATGGAATACCAGAATGCATCCCATCCGGTTGTTATTTTGGCCTCTGGGGAGGCGCTCTCGAACTGCAGTACAAGAACACTCGCAAACGAAATGATGAAAATAGCTAAAAGGATGATAAGAAAAGAAGCATATTGGCTGCGGTTTTCCAATACATCCCGGATAAGTTCTCCCCTCCGCTTTCGTCCCAACATGCGGGCAATACTGGCTGCCCGCCTCAGGCGAGCCAGACGAATGAGACCTGCGTATTTAAATGCTATACCAAAGGCTGGGACCGAGCCGAGCAGG
>DATFET010000474.1:0-7572 GCA_035250835.1 Anaerolineales bacterium | reverse complement strand
CAAAATTGAACGGGATCAAATCTTCGGCTCGCTATTTTGTCCCGCTTGGAGAATCGCTCGAGATCTGGCAGGCGACTCTGATCAACGAGAGCGGCTCGGACGCCGACCTGAGCCTGTTTTCCGCCATCGAGTTTTGTCTGTGGGACGCCAACGACGACGCCACCAACTTCCAGCGCAACTATTCAATTGGACAGGTGGAAGTGGATTTGGAGTCCATCGGCTTGCCGATAGTGAAGGGACATACCCTGACGGGCACACGAGTCCCTTCACTCCATAAGGGAAGCGTTATCTATCACAAAACCGAATATCGCGAGCGCCGCGACCACTTCGCTTACTTTGCCTGTTCAGAATCTCTTGCAGGCTTCGACACACAGCGTGAGTCGTTCCTCGGTCCATACCGCAGTTGGAATGAGCCCAGCGTCGTTGAAAATGGTGACTCGTGCAATTCGATCGCCCATGGATGGCAGCCCATCGGCTCGCATCACGTCAAAGTGCAATTGAAGCCCGGCGAGCAGAAACAGATTATTTTTATTCTGGGTTATCAGGAAAACCCCAAAGACGAGAAATTCGACCCGCCCGGCTCACAGACCATTAACAAGAAGTCGGCCAAGAAGGTGCTTGAAAAATATCTTCAGCCTGACAACGCAGACAAGGCATTCGATGAATTGCGTGAGTACTGGTCCATGCTGCTTGGCAAGCTGCAGGTATCCACCCCGGACGAGCACACGAATCGCATGGTCAACATCTGGAATGCTTATCAATGTATGGTCACGTTCAACATGAGCCGTTCTGCATCCTACTTCGAAAGCGGAATCGGACGCGGCATGGGCTTCCGAGATTCGAACCAGGATTTGCTGGGTTTCGTACACATGATCCCCGAACGAGCTCGCGAGCGGATTCTCGATATATCCGCAACACAATTGAAGAATGGGGGCGCCTTTCATCAATATCAGCCCTTGACCAAGCGCGGCAACAACGACGTAGGCTCCGGCTTCAACGACGATCCACTCTGGCTGGTGCTGGGTGTTTCCGCGTACATCAAAGAAACAGGTGACTGGTCCATCCTCGACGAGCTCGTCCAGTATGAAAACGAACCGGGCAGCGAGAGTCCGCTATATGAACATTTACAGCGTTCCATCCAATACACTCTCGACCGACTCGGACCCAACAGCCTTCCGCTCATCGGCCGCGCCGACTGGAACGACTGCCTGAACCTCAACTGCTTCTCCGATACTCCGGGGCAATCCTTTCAGATCACGACCAACAAGGAAGGCAGGGTTGCTGAGAGCGTACTCATCGCCGGGTTGTTTGTGCTGGCGTGTAAGGAAATGGTTGGACTTGCAGATCGTTATATCGAAGGTCCACGGCCCCGTCCTGAGTTCATCCAGGGACCGATGGTTGAAACGACCTTCAATCTTCAATCTTCAACCTTTTATGCCAACGCCGCTGCAAAGATGGAATCCACAGTATGGAAAGCCGGCTGGGACGGTGAATGGTTCCGCCGCGCCTATGACGATTTCGGTCATGTTCTGGGCTCGAAGGAGAACTCCGAAGGACAGATCTTCATCGAGCCGCAGGGAATCTGCGTCATGGCTGGACTCGGCGTGGACGCCGCGCCACGCCCTAGCGGGCAGAGCGGCAGGAGCAATGCGATCAAGGCGCTTGATGCAGTGGGAGAACATCTTGCCACACCGCACGGGATCGTTTTACAGCAGCCCGCGTTCAGTCAATATTATCTGCACCTCGGCGAAATCTCATCTTACCCTCCCGGATACAAGGAGAATGCAGGCATCTTCTGTCACACGAATCCGTGGATCATGATCGCGGAAACAGTCATCGGGCGCGGGGACCAGGCGTTCGATTATTACAAGCGCATCAACCCGTCGGCACGCGAGGAGATCAGTGAGCTGCATAAATGCGAGCCGTACGTCTATGCCCAGATGATCGCCGGTAAGGACGCGGCGACTCACGGCGAAGCCAAAAACTCGTGGCTGACCGGCACGGCAGCCTGGAACTATGTTGCCATCACGCAGTCCATTCTGGGGATCCGCCCAACCCTGGACGGATTGGAAGTGAAACCGGTCATCCCGTCAGCGTGGAGAGGGTTCGAGGCGACGCGCAGCTACCGGGGAGTCCGATACGAGATCTCAGTCAAACGGGAGGGGGACGGGAATAACGTCTCGCTCGAAGTCGACGGAAAATCCATCTCTGGAACGATCATCCCGTTGCCAGAGAACGGTGTGAAAAAAGTAAAGGTAAAGGCTGTACTCCGATAATGAAACGACTTTTGATTTTACTCTTTGCTTCTTCGATATTGCTGGCCGGCTGCGGAGCGGGACCCGTCGCGAGCGAAGCAACACCCACCCCCTACCCCACACCCGTCAAGGAGACATTCACCGTCCAGCGCGGCAACATCAGCGTGGATGCCAAACTCAGCGGACGTGTTTCACCTCTGGCATTGCATACTGTGTATTTCCCAATGGCCGGACAAGTCCGCGAAGTGTATGCGAACGTCAACGATCAAGTGACGGAAGGTCAACTGCTCGGAGAACTTGCCGAAGCACAGGAATTACGCGCCCAGGCAGATGAATTACAACGCAGCATTCGCCGCGCCCAGATCGACCTGGAGATTGCGCAGCTGACTCTTGAGCAATATCGAACTCAGGGACGGGCTGAGAACGAGATCAAGATCCAGGAACTGCAGGTGGAGCTCGCACAGATGAAACTGGACGAGACGCTCCAGAGTCTGGGAATCGATCCCGAATCTCCAGTCATCGACGAACTCGAAGCACAGGTGGCGCAAGCCCGTGCATTTTCCCCCGCCGCTGGCACCATCATTGCGGGAGTCAATGTTGGACGGAACGTCACGCCGACAACCCCGGCATTTGTGCTGGGCGATCCGGATCAACTTGAGGTCGTCGCAGACTTAGACGCGAGCAAAGGCGATACGGAAGTCAGTGAGATGTTCGAAGGGATGCCTGTGACCGTGACTCTGGATGCCGGCCCGGAAATGCAGTTGACCGGCACGATCCGACAGCTGCCTTCCCCGTTCGGGACCGGCGATAGCGAGGACCGCGCCATCCATGTGGTAATGGATACAAAGCCCTCTGCAAGTACATATCAGAATGGAGACAATGTCACAGCCATCGTTCAATTGGCAAGCAAGGAGGATGTACTGTGGCTCCCGCCGGATGCCATCCGCAAGGCCGGTGGCCGCACGTTCGTCATCATCAACGGTGAGAACGGACCTGAACGTGTGGATATCGAAATCGGTCTCCAGACGCGCGACATGGTCGAGATCGTCTCGGGTCTCGAAGAGGGTCAGGTCGTCGTTGGACCTTAGAAAACCCGTTGGTTGAGTAGGCGGTGCAAATCCGCCATACACCTGCACTGGCACGCAGGCCGTCTCGCCCCGTTGGGCTCGCCGAAGGTACTGGGGTACTTCCAGTGCGGCCTGAACGGGGTGCAGTGTCGAAATCAACAAATCTCAATTATCTTTTCGGCCAGGTGTTACTCTGTCTAACTGGTGGTTTCGATATGCCCCGAAGAACACGGGCTACTCAACCACCGGAAGAAACTCATCATGAAATTTTTTTCTCGGATTAATTCCATCCTCCTGCAAACCTGGGCAACAGCGGGAATTGCATTCAAGCGGCTGCTCACCCAGCCTTTCCTCAGCCTGGCTTCCATCGCGGGACTGATGATCGCCTCGGGATTTATCCTGAGCGTGCCTCTGTATGCAGATGCCACCTACTTCCGCCTGCTGCGTGAGGAACTTCTGGCAGGGCGTGAATTGGAATTGACGCAAAAGCCAGTGGATTACGCGCCGCTTTCGTTTGTATTCGAGCTGAAAGCCGCGGGAAAGAATAGTCCGCAGTGGAAGAATGTTGTGGAAGTGGACGAGTATCTTTCGGATGGGGCGCTGCGCACGATCGGGCTTCCCATACTGAATGTAGTCCGCCGCTTCCGCACGGATGGATATTTGATGTTCCCGCCGCGTGATCCGGACAACCCGGGCACGCAATATTCTTTGACCACTGCCAATTTCGCCTTCATCACGCCGATGGAGGAGACCGTCACAGTGGTAAATGGGACAACGCCCCAGCCGTTCGTCTCCCTGCTTCGGGAAGGCGATGCGATTGAAGCAATGGCGAGCGAGAGTTTTGCCAATGAATTCGGCGTACAGGTTGGGGATACCTACTTCCTGCGAACCGATCAGCGCCAGATCCCGGTTTATATCGTCGGCTTGTGGCGGGCAATGGATCCGTCCGCACCGTATTGGGATGTCAAGGACCAGAACCTGCTGCTGGTGCATGAAGACACCTATGCAGGCATTATCAGCGACACCGTCAACGACGAGTTGATCAATTCCAACTGGAGCATCACAGCCGATGGATCATCGCTGCATGCCAGTGACGTCAAGCCATTGGAGGAACGCATCCGTTCCATCGAGAGCCAGGCAGGTACGCTGCTGCCCAAAACCGCGTTGATCGCCTCGCCGCTCGAAGCCCTGACGCGCTATCAGGATAACGCGCCGACGCTCACGTATCTGCTGTTCGCATTCAGTGTACCCATCCTGAGCTTGATCCTGGCATTTATCGGGCTGGTCGCAGGGCTGATCGTTGGCCAGCAGCGCGGCGAGATGGCGATCCTGCGCAGCCGCGGCGCAAGCGCCTTTCAAGTGGTCGGCATGTCGCTCCTGCAGGGGATACTGCTCGGCGCGGTCTCGCTGGCGGCTGGGATCCTGCTCGGTTTCTGGATCACGCATTCGATCGGCAGGGCGCGCAGTTTTCTCGATTTCAGCGCAGCCGGCGGCCTGCGTGTGGACATGACCCCGCAGGTGCTCGGCTATGGCCTGCTGGGTATTGCGATCATCCTCATCCTCCAGATTCTCATCCCGACCCTGAGTGCGGCAGAAAATACCATTGTCACCTACAAACAGGAGCGTGCCCGTTCGTTCCGTGCACCCTGGTGGCAGCGATACTGGCTGGATGTCATCCTGCTCATTCCTGCCGCGTATGGACTCTGGCAGCTCAACGAACAAAGTAAAAAAGCGTTAAGTGGAGCGGAAGGGATTCCCGACCCATTACAGAATCCACTCTTATTGCTGGTCCCTGCCCTGGTGATCTTTTCGGTCGCTCTTTTCACGCTCAGGCTTGTCCCTCGTTTCATGTCATTCGTCTCCTGGAGTCTTCGCCCGTCAAAAAGCGTCGGCATGCTGATGGCGGCCCGTTATCTTGAACGGTCACCTGCCTTTTACAGCGCTCCGCTCGTCCTGCTGGTGTTGACTCTCGGACTCTCTGCGTTCACCGCATCCCTGGCAAGCACGCTCGACAGCCAGCTCGACAAACAGGTCCACTACCAGGTGGGTGCAGATATGAATCTTCTTGAGCAGGGTACAACCTTTAACGAAGATTCTCCCGACCCTGTGTTCACCTTCGGCCCGCTGGAAGATCACTTGAGCATTCCCGGGGTTGACTCTGCCTCACGGGTCGGGCGTTATAAATTCTCTGCCATTGTTCCCACTGGAAACCTCCAGGGGACATTCCTCGGCATCGACCGCTTGACCTTTCCTTCGGCTGCCTACTGGCAGCGGGACTTTGCCTCGGAACAGCTCGGCGTCTTGATGAATCAGCTCGCTGCAAATCCAAAAGGTGTTCTCGTCCCAAACAGCCTGCTTGAAGAAAATAAACTTGAGATTGGCGACACCATGCAGACATCTATTACAACCGGCATTGCCGGTCTGTCCATCCCGCTCGAGGCAACCATCGTCGGTTCGTTTGATCTCTTCCCCACCTGGTATCCGGAAGATGGCAACATGATCGTGGGCAATCTCGAAGAGTTGTTCCTGACAGGCGGTGCTGAATATCCATACGAGGTCTGGCTGGGGACCACACGCGATGCAGATCCCGAGTCGATTGCCTATGCAGTGCGCGGCTTCAGCATTTTGCTCGACCAGCAGGCGGACCAATCCAGGCTCGTGCAAAATGGTCTGAATACCATCGTGAAGGAATGGAAGTCCTCCGAGCTCGACATCCGCGCAGAGCAGCGCCGGCCGGAGCGACAGGGTTTGTTCGGTCTGCTTTCGGTGGGTTTCGTTGCTTCGGCTCTGCTCACGGTTCTGGGTTTTCTGCTGTACGCGCTGTTCTCCTTCCGGCGGCGCTTCATCGAGATGGGCATGCTGCGCGCCATCGGCCTTTCCATCCGCCAGATGACATCTTTGCTCGCCGCGGAACTGGCGTTCCTGATCCTGCTTGGCATCAGTGTGGGGACTGCGCTGAGCGTGTTTGCCAGCAGGCTGTTCGTCCCGTATTTGCAGATCGGTGCAAGCGCGCAATCGCAATATCCGCCGTTTCAGATCGAGATCGCCTGGCCTGCGATTGTGCAGATTTATATCTTGTTCATCCTTCTCTTTATTGTTGCCTTAGGTGGGCTGTCTGCACTGCTGGTGAGGATGAAGATATTCCAGGCCATCAAGTTAGGAGAAACCACGTAGGTTTGTCATTCTGAGCCCTTCGACACCGTTCGTGCCGCGAGCACGTCGGTGCGAGACGGCAGGCTCAGGATAAACTGCGCGAAGAATCTCGAACGAAAATCAGGGACTCTTCAGTCGCAAAAATGCTCCTTCACATCGTCCCGACGTCCTTCGGGAGAGTGACATGAATCATTATGAATGAACCTTTGATACTCTGCGAGAACCTTGTCAAGATCTACCGCCTGAACCATGATTTGCCTGGCAAATCAGGCGGCGCGTCGGTCGAAGTGCAGGCATTGCAGGGACTCGATATTACCGTTGCAAGCGGTGAGATGCTTGGCATTGTCGGCGCCAGCGGGAGCGGCAAATCCACGCTGCTCAATATCCTGGGCGGCTTGGACAAGCCTACCGGCGGTCGCGCCCTGGTCGGGAAGCAGGACCTCGGCCTATTAAGTGAACGCGCCATCGACGAGTATCGCCGTAAGACAGTGGGATTCGTCTGGCAGCAGGGCTCACGCAATCTGATTCCCTATCTGAGCGCGGCAGAGAACATCGAGCTGCCGCTCACCCTTTCGGGTCAGGCAGGCCGCTCCAGGCGTGAGCGGGCATTGGAATTGCTGGAGCTGGTCGGCTTGAGCGAACGCAGGGACCATCGCCTGGAGGAGCTTTCCGGTGGTGAGCAGCAGCGCGTCGCCATTGCCATCGCCCTGGCAAACCGCCCCAGCCTGCTATTGGCAGACGAGCCTACCGGTGAGCTGGATACAGTGACTGCACAAACGATATATGATCTTCTGCGCGACCTGAACAAGAGGCTTGGACTCACGATGGTGATCGTCAGCCATGACCCGGGCATTGCTCGCCACGTGGACCGCGTCGTCGCGGTGCGGGATGGCAAGCTGGCCAGTGAAACCGTCCGCGTGCAGAATGTGGACAGCGATGAGCATCACCTCGTCGAACTGGCCGTCCTGGACGGCGCGGGCCGCCTGCAGATTCCCCGCGAATATCTCGAGGAGTTCGGCATCCGCCGCCGCGTGCTGATCGAGACCACATCTGATGGCATCCTCATCCGCAGGCCAAACGGGGAACATCACGGTGTG
>DATFET010000470.1:0-16588 GCA_035250835.1 Anaerolineales bacterium | reverse complement strand
GGTATTGTCATCGCCGCGAGCGGAGTTGAAGAACCGAATGGGGAATGGACCCGTTACCGCATCGACGGGGCGCGTACGTTCGCGTTCTCAGCCAGCGATCAGTTCCAGTATGTGGATGCCGTGGCGGGCGGCGCGCAGATCCGCTCGTACTACTATCCAGGGTATGCAGAACAGGGCGCCGCGATCCTGAATGCAGCGGTCCGCGCGATTGGATTGTACGAGGTCAAGTTCGGCGCATATCCTTATGGCAGCCTGGCGATCATCCAGGCAGATCTGAACGACGGCCAGGAATATGATGGTCTTGTGTTCCTGGCGACCCGTTTTTACAATGAATACAATGGCTCGGCGCGCAGCAACCTGGTCGCCATTGGCGTGCATGAGATCGCCCATCAATGGTGGTTTGGCCTGGTGGGCAACGACCAGGCCATGGAGCCGTGGCTGGATGAGGCGCTGTGCGTGTACAGTGAAGCGCTGTTCTATCAGTATATTTATCCCAACTCCTATGACTGGTGGTGGAATTTCCGCGTCAATTATTTTGGTCCGTCGGGCTGGGTGGATACGAATGTGTACGAGAGCGCATCGTTCCGCGGCTATGTCAATGCTGTCTATTTGAACGGCGCCAACTTTATGGAGGCATTGCACTACCGCATGGGTGACGAGGCTTTCTTCCTCTTTTTACAGGATTACGCCTCGCGCTACGGCCGCGGCCGCGCTACTACCTACGACTTCTTCGCCGTTGCGCGCCAGAACACCACAGAAGATATTTCAGATCTGATGAATGCGTATTTCGAGGGAGATTATTGAGTGAAAGACTCTTTCGGTATCTACATCGGCTGTTTTACTTATCGAACCTGACCATCGCCGTAAAGGCGACCTTCTCCATGCTGATCGGCCGCATGATCTCCCACTCGATATCCAGCATCGGCATCAACGCGTCATTCTTGACACCCAGCCATAGAACCGGGCAGTCTTCATTCTTCTCGGCAGCCCGCAGATGGATCTCAACCTTTTCGGTTTCATCATCCTGCCCGGCGACTGACACTTCAGCATAAGCAGGCTGGTTGAAAGCAAATACAAATTCCGAGCCTTTGATCCCCGAAGGCGTCTGGTGCGCAGCCAGGACCGGTTGCTCGCGAAAGTCACGGATCAATAGTTTGGATTTCTTCGAGCCGATGAAGCAGGTGATCTGATCTTCATGAGCCGAGCGAATGGGGAGCAGGGCATTTTGTCCCTGCAGATGGATGTGTACATTGCCGCGATATAAATAGTTATCCATAGTATATCTTCCTACAATCTGGTCATCACAGGTGTATGGGTTAAATTTAGAACATTTGTTCTAAATTGTCAAGCGCGAAATTAATCAGGTTTTTTCTTTGGTACAATCCCGCTCCGCTCGACAGGAACAAGCACATTCCATGGAACTCGAAAATTGTTATGTTGAAACAAACGGAATCCGCTTGCTCGTCGTGCAGGCAGGGCCGAAAAGCGGAGTGCCTGTCATTTTGCTGCACGGATTTGCGGAGTTCTGGTATGGATAGGCACAACCCACCAAACGGCTTGGTCCTCACCAAGCGATTTGTCAGTTCCCCCTCAAAAATTGCTCACAATGGATAATCTCAAACTCGAAGAAACATTTATAACAACGAATGGTATTCGACTTCACACAGTTATGACTGGCCCGCAAAGTGGAACTCCGGTCGTCCTTCTCCATGGTTTTCCAGAAACGTGGCGTTGCTGGATTCGGCAGATGCAAGCCCTGGTGGATGCACGTTGTCGAGTGATCGTTCCCGACCAGCGCGGGTATAACCTGTCCGATAAGCCAAAGGGCATAAAAAATTATAGAATTTCCACATTGGTGGATGATATTGTCGGTTTGATCGACGCCTTTGAGTATGAGAAAGTCAACCTTGTAGGGCATGACTGGGGCGCGATTGTTGCCTGGATGCTGGCAAATAAATACCCAGAGCGCTTGCAGCGCTTGAGCATCATGAATGTGCCTCATCCGGCTGTGATGAGAAGATTTCTAATGCGTGATCTCGAACAACTCCGCCGCTCGTGGTATGTCTTCTTCTTTCAATTGCCCTGGCTGCCAGAGGCAGGAATGAGGCGGGACAATTGGCGCGGGGCGGAATATACATTGCGTGGCAGCGGGAAGATCCACACTTTCACGAATGAAGATATTGAGGAGTATAAGGAAGCCTGGTCACAAACGGGCGCGATGACGGCCATGATCAACTGGTATCGCGCCGCGCTGCTCTATCAACCCCCAATACTGAAAGATCCCTATATCAAGGTCCCTACCCTGATGATGTGGGGGATGAAGGATTTTGCCCTCAGCCACCGTCTGGCACGTCCCAGCATGGATTATGTGAAGGAAGGTAATCTAATTCTCTTTCCTGAAGCCACACATTGGGTGCAACGTGACGCGGCTGAGGAGGTAAATCATTATCTGATTGATTTTCTACTGGATAAGATCAGTAAGCAAGTGATGCAGTAATATTAGTAGGATTATCTTTTCCCAAGTGCGGCCCTGGGATTCACTCACCATCAGTACCTTGGCTTGATCTAAGCAAAAAAACCATATTCTCGCGCGTTAGAACAGTATTTCTCTCTGCGTCCAGTTTTCCCACATAGCTGACAAGGTAGAGGCTGTAAAGGCGGGTCCTCCTTAATGCCCGAACAATAATCAAAATTAGCACTTGAAATCTGCCTTTTGATTAGTAACCCCACAAACAATGCTTGAAAATATTTTGTTTTTTTCTATAGCACAATCAAGTTGACTTACGCCAGGGAGGTATTACCGCCCGGTTGGAAGGCAAAAACCAGGTGAATTGTGTAATGACTTTCGTCAAAGTCATTACACAATTACCCCCATTTTTGTCTGACAGACGAGTTAGTTTTACCCGCTTTGAAAAAACTTGCCAGGCACAAAATGCAGTAGAAATCTAAAGATCATAAACGATTTAGGGTGAGCACGCCGCAAAATTATTAGGCGCGGCGGAAGCATTGCGTGAAAGGATCAATATTTCGATGAGTTCGTTTGAACGCGTTGATTACGATAAACAAGTTGCTCATTTGCAGAGCGGTTTGGATGAGAAAATCTTATCTCATTACGGGCGGAGGGTCGCGCCATGACAATGGATCAGACCGTTGAATATGCTTTAAAGGAAACACACGAATAACTGACCCACTGGCACCGTCTACTACCCCTTCAGAGACATTGAAAGCAATACAGGGAAAATTATCGTCTGACATTGGCCGCATCTTGCCTCCACCACAGATATCTCACGATCATGGAAATGCCAGCGTTTACGACGCTTTTGTCCGATGCTCCCCCCGTCGCAACCGCTCCAATTTGGCCTTGATCCGTTCACGAGCCAGCGCAGTTTCATCTTCATCCAGCACTATCCTGGTAACTTTTTCTCCATCGAATTCGACAAGAATGCGATGTCCCTCCCGCGCTCCTTCCGGCAGCAGGTTGTGCGGCACTTCCACTCGTTTGTCATCCTGTTCAAGGATGATCACGACCATGTTTTCTTCGAAACGGTCAATCGCAGCTTTGATCATAATTTCACCTTGAAACAGGTTTTCCTGTGAATAAGTGTTTCCATTGGACGTGTAGGTTATCACGGATATGTTACTCAATCCTGCGGAAATGGCCGGGGCGGTCGACAGCGCGTCCGGCACCACTGCAACAGGGGATACTATCGCTTCCTGTTGCACGGAACTGACCTGGTAGCCATCCTGGGACACTGTCAGCAGAATAGTCCCGAGTTGGTCGGTGCCGAACACTGTCGCGCCGGCGGATGTCAGGGCGTTAATCGTTTTAGGGTCGGGATGTCCATAAGAGTTTCCGACACCAGCAAAATAGATTGCTGTTTCCGGGCTGACGGCATTGAGAAAAGACCTGCTGGAACTGGTTTCCGAACCGTGATGGCCTACTTTCAAGATATCTGCATCCAGTGGCTGGTTGGTACGACGCAATTCTTCTTCAATATCCTCTTCGGCGTCCCCTGTGAATAGGAACGCAGTCTTTCCATAAAGAAGTCTTAGCACGAGCGAGCCGTTGTTCAGGTTCTCTGGAGAATTGTTTCTAGGGCTCAAAACCTCGAAAGTGAAATTCGAAAAAGACACAGAATCGCCTCGCCCGACCTCGACATATTCTGCGCCGGACTTATCGATCCCATCCAGGAAATCTTCATACACCGATGTAGTGTGTTCCTGTCCGCTCGTAACCACTTTGGACACCGGGAAATTGTTCAGCACATCTACCAGACCACCAATATGATCGGAATGCGGGTGAGTGGCAAACATCAAGTCGATACGCTGGATGCCCAGGTCTCGCAGATATTGAACTACGCCGGTTCCGCCGTCCCCGCCGTCGATGAGCACCGTCTGGCCATCCGGGCTCACGATCAGGATCGAATCTCCTTGTCCAACGTCAAGGAAATACAACTTTAATGAGCCGAGTGAGGGAACATCGGATGTGGCTGACGGGTTTGGAGGAAGCGTCGCTTGAATTTGGGTGGGTTGAACGAGAACAGGTCCCTCAGTCGGTGACGGAGAACGATTACATCCGCACATTAGCGAGACCAGAACCAGGATCGGGAGTATTTTAGAAAGTAGTTTATTCATAGCGTGGGTGTTAAGGGTTGTTGGAACTGGTGGCTGGCAAATCGCAAAGTTACAAGTTGCTTACGTACCAACGCGTTCTTGAGCGTTGTTTATCAGTATACAGCAAATTCCCAGCTAAAAAGGCATTGGACCTCTTTCATAAGTCATTTAGAGACCATATCTTTCATCCCCACGTTATTTCTTTTCTTTTTGCCTGCTCCAAACAGGTCGGTATGGCGAAATCGTTTTTTGCTGTTTTCACGTTCCTGTCTCTGATTGCGCAAAAGTTACGTTAGAAGTCAGAAACAGAAATATTTGCTTGGGAAACCGGTATACTGCGATGATTGCAAAAGTAAAATGCAGGCAACCCCGAACCATACCGGCCAGCGAATTTACTTTTATTATGCCTGCAGGGCAAACCACGCATATGCAAAAGACTGCAATAATACGGTCACCTATTCTGCCCTCCATCTTGATCCTGGGAATGGGTGAAAGGTTTGTTGTCCGATCCGTTGCTATTGCAAGAAGGTCTGGACGTCTATAAGCAGGAACAAGAAAACGAGATTCGCCCATTTCGTCAACGCTTGGAAGTCGTGGATGAACTACTTGCAAGCAATACAGTTCAATTGGAACGTTTGCTGGATCTTTTTCTGGCAGGTGATTTTCAGAAGGAAATATTGATAGAACGCAAGGCTCGCCTGGAGGAAACAATAAGGAGCTTGGAACGTGAGCAGGCGTATTTGATCGCCCGACTTAATACAGATGTAACAGAGGAGGTGGAAAACGCGATCAAAGAAGTTGTTGCCAAGATCGGGGTTGGATTGAACGTGCCGAAGATGAACTTGCCTCTTTGTGGCAAATTATAGATCTACTGGACGTTACCGCCACTTTGACGCGTGAGAATGGACAGAAAGTCGCATATGTGAGCTGTATGCTTGGCAGGGAACTATTTGAGCTTACCAGCGAGAGTGGTGGAGGAACAGGCGGCTCGGTTATAATCTTTTTCGCCTGCAATGCTCTTCGGGGTCCGAACTTCCAGAAAGAAACCTTCGAATGAAACTCCTGACCGTCCTTACCTATTATCGGCCTCATACTTCCGGGCTGACCATCTATGCAGAGCGCCTCGCCAGGGCGTTTGCCAGGCGCGGGCACCAGGTCACGGTGATGACCACACAGTACGAGCCTTCGCTTCCGCGCGAAGAAACCATGGATGGTGTCAGGATCATCCGTGTGCCGGTCATGGCGCGCATCAGCAAGGGAGTACTCGCGCCGATGTTTGGGCTCGTTGCAACACAGCTCGTCGCCACACATGACGTTGTCCAGATGCACCTGCCGCAGTTCGACGCGCCCGGTGTTGCCCTGCGTGGGCGTCTGCTGCGGAAACCGGCTGTGCTCACCTACCACTGCGATATCCAGCTGCCGCCAGGCGCCTTCAACCGCCTGGTCAACGCGGTGGTGGATTTTCAAAACAACATGGCGGGCAGGCTGGCGAATCACATCGTGACCTACACCCAGGACTATGCGGATCACTCTCCCTACCTTTCGCGCTACGCCTCCAAATTGACCCCGATCCTGCCTCCCGTCGAGCTGCCAGATCCACTGCCCGGCGCGGTCCAGGCATTTGCGGAGGAGCATCATCTTCAGCAACGGCGGCCGGTCATCGGCATGGTCACCCGCTTTGCCTCCGAAAAGGGAGTCGAAATCCTTTTAGGGGCTCTGCCAGCGATATTGAAAAAATATCCCAGGGCACAGGTCATATATGCCGGACAGCATCAGAATGTCATGGGAGAACAGGCTTATTTCGAGCGCTTGATCACTCAGATCCGCGAGTATGAAATCTCAGGCCATTGGTAATTCCTGGGCAACCTGGCCCCGCTTGACCTTGCAGCGGTATATCCCAACCTGGATGTTCTCACCGTCCCGTCGCTTAACTCCACGGAAGCGTTTGGTCTCGTGCAGATCGAAGCAATGATGAACGGCGTGCCATGCGTCCCATCGGCGCTGCCAGGGGTGCGGCAGCCAGTCACGATGCACGGGATGGGACGCGTCGCCGGCATCGGCGATCCCGCTCATTTGGCAGAATGCATCCTCGAGGTCCTGGAAGAGCCGGGAAAATTCCGCGGCGACATCGAATCGATCAAGGAGACTTATAATCCAGATTCGATCGCGGCGGAATATGAAAAACTGTTCGAACGCTTGATGAAGAAAGGGAAATAACTACCGAACTTATGGAATGACTTCGAACCCCTGCTCACGGAAGTGTTCGTCAAATGTGAATACCTGGTCGATCCCCAGACGGCGCATGGATTCAAAGCTGCTGCAATCCACGAGAGATAGCTGGCGACGATTGGCAGTAAAAACATCCTGTACGATGCTGGCATGTTGTTGTTCACTAATCCAGTCGAGTTGAAGAAAGGGAACAATATTCGCTTGCAACGCCCTCGCAAATTCAATCCCAAGGCGGCTCTGGATTAAGCTAAAACATTCAACCAAGACGTAATTATTGGTAAACAGGATATTCCCTTGCTGCAGGGCACCCTCCCAGGTTGTAACAGCAAGCGCTAGATTTTGATCCCGTGTACTGATCAGAGCGTAAAGAGCCGAAGTATCTACGAAGATTTTTTCCATGTACCGTAGATCTCCGCCAGGTATTTATCATGATTGACAGAAACATCTGTTTTGCCTTCGATATCGTGAGCCTGGAATTTTCCCTCTTTGATCTGTTGAATGAACTCCAAGGCGCGCTGACGTTTTTCTTCGTAGGTCAATTCTTTCGGGGCAGTCACGATATACTGATCCACACCCTCGCGCACCAGTTTGGCTACCGAAGTTTTGCGGGCCTTGGCCAGCTCCTTCAAAGCCTTGAGCTGTTCTTCCGTCAGTTGAACCATGATCCGAACCATAGGGACCTCGAATCTGCTATCGTTTTTCGATAAGTGCTATCATTATATCATGCCAGACAAAGATTTCCTTTTCCTCCATTTGCGCGACCTGCCTTACTTCCGTGCGTTTCTGCGGGCGGTCGAGAGCACCTATTACCAGAACCTATCCCTGCCGGCCCCGGTCTATGATGTGGGGTGCGGCGACGGTCATTTCGCCTCCCTAACCTTCGACAGGAAAATTGACGTGGGATTAGATCCCTGGCATGGACCGATCCACGAGGCGAAACAATACGGTGCTTATCGGTCGCTGGTGGAGGCAGACGGCGCGCAAGCGCCCTTCCCATCCGGGTATTTTGCCAGCGGCTTCAGCAACTCGGTGCTCGAGCATATCCCTCATATCGACGCGGTGCTGGCGGAAACTGCGCGTGTATTAAAGAAGGATGCCCCCTTTTACTTCTGTGTACCGAATACCAGATATCTGAGCGAGCTTTCGATCGCGCGCGTCCTGGGCAAAGGCTATACTGAATGGTTCCGAAAAATCTCGCGTGTAAGCCATGCAGATGAGCCTGATGCCTGGGAGGAACGACTGGAACGGGCTGGCTTTGTCATGGAGCGGTACTGGCATTATTTTTCTCCCGCCTCCATGCGCGTGTTAGAATGGGGGCACTATTTTGGCATTTCATCGGTTTTTGCCAGGATACTGACCGGTAGATGGATCATCGTGCGCACACCGTGGAATCTGTGGTTGACGAAGAAATATGTGAGTGGATATGCTTCTCCTCAACCTGTAGACAATGGGACATTTACGTTTTATATCGCGAGAAGAAGGTAAGCAAATAAACATGTAGACAGGTACACAAGTATTTTGACCGCGTGTGTACCTGTTTATAAAAACCTGTATCGCTGTGTAATCATTTCCCCATGCCTTTCGACGAAAAATATTTCTCCACGCATACTTATGAAAATATCACCTTCGCCAAATACAGCATGTACTGGTGGTCGAATCGTTTTAACGCCATGCTGGCTAGGCGATACGGAAAACGCGGGGCGCGACTGCTGGAGATTGGTACCGGCATGGGACACCTGGTCGGCCAGCTCGAGGATACCTTCGAAACCTGGGGCATGGACCTGAACCAGTGGGCAGTAAAGAAATCTAAATCTGTAGCCGAAAAAACGAACATCCAGACTGCAAGCGCGCAGGAACTTCCTTACAGGGATGAATCGTTCAACGTTGTGATCATCAAGCACATCGTGGAACACCTGCCCGATCCTGAAAAGGCGATCCACGAAATCGGGCGCGTGACCGAGCCCGGTGGGACGTTGATCCTCGCCACGCCCAACCTCGATTCGCTGCTCAAGCCATGGAAGGGCGACAAATGGATCGGCTACCAGGACCCGACCCATATTTCGCTCAAGCGTCCCGCCGATTGGCTCGACATGATCCGCAGCGCGGACTTCAGTCCGCTTAAGATATTTTCCGATGGCTTCTGGGATGTGCCGTACATTCGATTTGTGCCGAGTCGGATCCAAAAATTATTCTTTGGCTCGCTCGGCGGCTTCCAGGCAATCACAGGCTGGATTTTTCTTCCACCGCGCTGGGGAGAGAGTATTCTGGTCATTGCAAAAAAGATGTAAATGATCCGTGTGAGGGCCGCATCCATTAAACTGTGTGGATTGAAGCAACCTTCGTAGGGTATCGTACAAGAAAACAGACATGGGCGACGAGAATCAAAATCCAAACCAATATCCTCTGGGCGAACCTAGTGTGCTGGACTATGTCAAATCATTGCTGCGATTCGGCAACGGTGAGCGGATCCGCATCCCTTCGGTTGTGAAGGAAGAGCAGCCATTAGCCGTCAGCAATCAGCAATCCGCGCTGAGCAGTCAGCTTGTAGAAACAGACACAAATTTGTTGGAGGAACAGCCAACAGCGGTCAGTCAACAGGTTCTGGCTCCGAAGGTTCAGGCCGAGAAAGTACAACCAGAGGAGTTCGTTTACCCTCAACCTGAAACTTATCAACCTTCCAACGTTCCAACTCCATTCCCCTGGCGTTCATTGCTTGCCCTGCTTCTGGCGCTTGTCGGTCAAAGACTCTTCGAGCCGCCTCCCACTACAACCCCGCTCGGTAATGCTTTTTATGTCGGTTCGCTGATTTTATTAGGCTGGTCCATCTGGCGCGGGGAGTGGACGCTGCCTCCGCTTCGCCCCTCCTCCACAGGCAACGACCCGCAGACATACCGCCTTTTACCCCTGGTCGTCAGTGCCCTGCTGGGAATCTGGGCTTTCATCAGTTTTAATGACAATCTTTTCACAATCAGAAATGTCATCATTTGGATTTTGTCAGTCATATCCTTTATCTGGGCGTTTTGGCTGAGTCGAAGCGATCTGCGCTCTTCGGTCCAGAATTTTGCATCCTTTTTCAAACGCGGCACATGGACATTCAATCTCTCAGCCTGGACGGTTTTGCTCATCGCCGCGACCGCGCTCGTACTCATCTTCCGTTTTTATCAGACGGCCAGCGTTCCCCCCGAGCCGTTCAGCGATCACGCCGAGAAGATCTTCGATGTATATGATGTTTCCCAGGGGCAGACCCACATCTTCTTCACGCGCAACACTGGGCGGGAAGCCTTCCAGATGTATTGGACACTGCTCGTGGCGAAGCTCTTCGGAACTGGACTCTCGTTCTTAAGCCTTAAACTCGGCACAGCCATCCTCGGCTTTTTGACGCTGCCTTTCATTTATTTACTCGGCAAGGAGGTCGGCGGGCAGCGCGTGGGACTGTTTGCCTTCATCCTGGTGGGGATTGGATACTGGCCGAACGTCATCAGCCGCGTGGGACTTCGCTTTCCGCTTTATCCGCTCTTCGTCGCGCCCACGCTCTTCTTCCTGATCCGCGGCCTGCGGACCCGCAACCGCAACGATTTCCTGCTCTCAGGCCTGTTCCTGGGGCTCGGCCTGCACGGTTATAGTCCCTTCCGCATTGTACCATTTGTGGTCATCGCTGCATTCGTGTTGTTCTGGCTTCACGACCAGTCGAAGGGCGCGCGTAAGGATGCGCTCATCTGGCTGACGCTGCTCGGGTTCACATCTCTGTTCGTCTTTCTCCCTCTTCTGCGATACTGGGTGGATAATCCTGCCGAATTTGGGTTCCGGGCTGCCTCGCGCTTGAGCGGGATCGAAAACCCGATCACCCAGCCGATCTGGCAGATCTTCATTTCCAATGTCTGGAAGGCGCTGCGCATGTTCAATTTCGACGATGGCGAGATCTGGGTTCATTCGGTGACCCACCGCCCGGCGCTGGATGTCGTTTCTGGCGCGCTGTTCGTCATTGGAGTTGTGCTTGTCCTGGTGCGATACATCCGCACCCGCCACTGGCAGGACCTGTTCCTGCTGGTCTCGATCCCATTGCTGCTCCTGCCGTCCATCCTTTCACTGGCGTATCCGGGCGAGAATCCGGCTTTGAACCGGGCTGGAGGTGCGTACATCCCCGCGTTCCTGCTTGGGGCGATGGCGCTTGATGGCCTGGTATCCGCGATCGGCTTCGAGAAGAGGCGGGCATTCGTCGCCTGGGGAGTCATGATCATCCTGCTGCTGATGTCCACAAGGCAAAATTATGACCTGGTTTTCCGTCAATACTACGAGTCATTCCGCAGCGGTTCATGGAACACATCAGACATGGGCAAGGTCGTGAAGGAGTTCGAGCAAACCTTTGGCAGGAGCGATACCGTGTGGATCGTCCCATTCCCTCACTGGGTGGATACGCGCCTGCCGGCTGTCTGGGCAGGCATCCCCAACCGCGACCTGGCAATCTGGCGGGAGAATCTGCCGACTACGTTAGAATTATCGGGACCCAAGCTGTTCATGGTCAAGGCAAATGAAGATGACCCGAACGGGAACGACCAGGAGACACTGGACGTCCTTGAATCGCTGTATCCGAACGGGCAACTGCGCATGTTCGATTCAGATGTGCCGGGTCATGATTTTTGGATTTTTACTGTGCCGGAATAAAATGTCATTGCGAGCCTTCGGGAAGCAATCTTTTAATGTAGCATTTCTATAAGCGCCGCCGAGACGGCGACTGGAGCATATGAATTCTCGCGAAAAATATCCCTGGATGTACGACGTGCTTTTCCTGCTGGTGTTTGCGCTGGCAGGATATTTGCGTTTGACCGGCGTGAACTGGGGCGAGGGTCAGCACCAGCACCCGGATGAAAATTTCCTGGCCGGTGTACTGGCCAGTCTGCAAGCTCAGAAATGTGCAGATGAAAGCATCCCTGTCGAAGTCTGCCCGCCCGAACAGAAGGAATGGCTGGGGATTGGCGATTATTTCAACAGTGAAACTTCCACGCTCAACCCCTACAACCGCGGGTACGCTTTCTATGTGTATGGCAACCTGCCAATGACCCTCACCCGTGTCGCCGCGGATGCGGTGCAGGTCAATGATATAAAAATCCTTGGGCGCCAGTTCTCGGCTTTGGCAGACCTGTTCACGATCCTCTTCCTGTACCTGGCTGTCGCGCGGCTATATAACAGACGTGTTGCGCTGCTTGCATCGCTCTTCTCCGCGTTGACCGTGATGCAGATCCAGCAATCCCACTTCTTTACAACCGACCTGTTCGTCAATGCGTTTGCCTTCCTGGCGATCTATTTTGCAGTGAGAATATTGGATACTCGATCTTCAAGCGAGGAGGTTCAGGAATCAAAAGTTTCGGAAATTCCAGAATATGAATCCCAAGTCACCCATGAAGACAACCCGCTTGTAAAAACTTCTTCCGGCGCCACTTTCAAATCTCTACTCTCTAATCCTGTATTACTGCTCAGCATCGGTTTTGGATTCGCCTTTGGCATGGCGATGGCGTCCAAGGTCAATATCTATCCGCTGGCGGTCCTCCTGCCCGGCGCATTTATTGTCCGTCACCTGGAGCAACACAAAAAGACCGATATTCGCTCATTCAAAAATGAGTACTGGTATCTGATTACGGCCTGCCTGGTCGTGGGTGGGCTGGCAGCCATCCTTTCCTTCCGTATTTTTCAGCCGTATGCCTTCGATGGGATTGGCGTCAATCAGCAGTGGATCGCCAACATCCAGGAACAGCGCGTCCAGGCGAAAGGCGACGCAGACCTGCCCTGGAACCTGCAATGGGCGCGGCGCTCGCATCTGTACTCGTTCGAAAACCTGACACAATGGGGACTGGGGCTTCCGCTGGGCATCCTGGCGTGGATGGGATTCCTGTTCATGGGCTGGCGCATCTTCAAAGGAGAGTGGCGTCATGCCCTGCTCTGGGGCTGGACCGCGTTGTATTTCCTCTGGCAATCCATGCAGTTCAATCCCACCATGCGCTACCAGCTTCCGATCTATCCGTTATTGTGCATGATGGCAGCCTGGTTCGTATTTGAGTTGGCAGGCTTCACCGTTCCAAAGTTGAAACGTTCCAACGTTCGCACGTTTGCTGCCGGCTTTATCGGAATTCCTGTTGTCGTATTGACCGCCGCCTGGGCGTTTGCTTTCCATAGTATTTACCTGCGTGACGAGCCGCGCATCGCCGCCTCGCGCTGGATCTTTCAGAACATCCCCGGTCCGGTCAATGTGCATATCGAGACAGGTGAGGATGGAACGTATAACCAGCCCCTGTCCTTCCCGCCGGGCAGCTCCATCCAGGCAGGGACCCCCTACGACACTTCCTTCCTTGCGCAAAAGGATGGGACCATTGAAAGCATTTCGCTCGGACACGCCCTCAACACGGCCGCTCCCAGCTCGACCCTCGAGCTGACTCTTTCCAGCGCGCCGGATCACGCGCCTGAGCAGGCCCTCGCCACCGCCGCACTGACATCTGAATTCGCATCTGAGGGCGACCCGCGTGGACAGTCATACACCCTGAAGCTGGACAAACCTGTCCAGGTCACGAGCGGCGGACAGTACTACCTTCGCTTCGAGGTGGATGAAGGCATGCTCGCCCTGGATGGGTCGGCGGTCAGCAACGAGACCGATTACGACTACGGCCTCCCCTTCCGCCTGGACGGCTACGATGCCTTCGGCGGCATCTATCGCGGCGACCTGACACAGCAGGTCTACTGGGATGACAACGAAGAGAAGCTGACCCGCTTCGTAGATATCCTCAACCAGACCGATGTCATCTTCATCCCCACTAACCATCAATATGCACAGATCACCCGCCTGCCGGAGCGTTACCCGCTCACAACTCATTACTACCGTGAGCTGATGGGCTGCCCGCCCGGTCAGGACATCATTGAGTGCTATCACGAAGCACAGCCGGGTGACCATCAGGGCAGGCTCGGATTCGATCTGGTGGCGGTCTTTGAAACTTTCCCAAAGCTGGGACCCTTTGAGATCAATGACCAGTATGCAGAAGAAGCCTTCACGTTCTATGACCATCCCAAGGTGTTGATCTTCAAGAAAAGCGACGACTTCAATGTTGCCGAAGTCCGCTCCGCGCTCAGCACAGTGGACCTGACGAAGGCTGTCCATCTCACGCCGCGTCAGTTCGACGATTACTCCACGCTGATGCTGGTGGAGGAGACGCTGGCGCAACAGCGAGCCGGCGGGACATGGTCACAGCTGTTCGATTACGATTGGATCCAGAATCGTTATCCCGTTCTGGGCCTCCTGATCTGGTATTCCTTCATCTTCATTCTGGGTCTCGCTGTCTACCCGTTGACTCGCCTGGCTATGCCCGGCCTTGTGGACAAGGGCTATCCGCTCAGCCGCGCCCTGGGATTGGTATTGTTCGGCTACCTGGCGTGGATCGGCGGCTCGATCGGAATCCCATACACTCGCACCACGATTGCCATCATTTTTGGTTTGATCGTGCTGCTTGGCGTGGGGCTTGGCTGGTATCAGCGCGATGAGCTGCGTGAAGAATGGCGCGGGAAACGTAAATACTTCCTGTTGATTGAAGGTCTTTTCCTGGCATTCTTCCTGCTCGACCTGGTCATCCGCCTCGGCAACCCGGACCTGTGGCATCCTGCCAAGGGCGGCGAGCGGCCGATGGACTTCTCGTACTTCAACTCGGTGATCAAGAGCACATCCTTCCCGCCTTATGATCCGTGGTTCGCAGGCGGGTACATCAACTATTACTATTATGGGTTTGTGCTCATGGCAACGCCGGTCAAGCTGCTGGGCATTGTTCCCTCGATTGCCTATAACTTCATCCTTCCGACCCTATTCGCCATCGTGGGGATTTGTGCCTTTTCCATCGGGTGGAACCTTGTCAAAGGTCAAAGATCGAACGTCACCGACATTAAACCTTCAACCTCTGACCTTGGACTGATTTCCGGTCTTGCGGCCTCAGCCTTCACACTCCTGCTCGGGAATCTCGGTACAATCCAGATGATCTTCCACAAGCTGCAGCAGATCGGAGCGGCAGGCGCGTTCGTATGGGAACCTTCCATCTCCATTTTCCAGCGCTGGACGTGGGCAGCCCAGGGCTTGTCCATGGTGCTGAAGGGTACGCCGCTCGCCTTCGGATATGGAGACTGGTACTGGAACCCGAGCCGCGTGGTCCCGCCTCTGGGAGGCAATGAGATCACCGAGTTCCCCCTGTTCACGTTCATTTACAGCGACCTGCATGCGCATATGATCGCCATGCCGCTGGCGCTGCTCGCGTTGAGCTGGGCGCTGGCGATCGTGGCGGGACGCGCTCAATGGCGGAACCGCTGGTCGGCAGTGCTGGGATTCGCTGTAGGCGGTCTCATCATCGGCGCGTTATATCCAACCAATCTGTCGGACATGTACACCTATCTGCCTGTGGGTCTGGCAGCTCTGGGCTATGTCATCTGGCGGTATGCCAATGCGCCTTCGTTTTACCGGAGGCTGGGACTGGTCGTCGGGGCAGTGCTTGTCTTGACGCTTCTCTCCTTCATCCTGTATCAGCCTTACCGCGACTCCTACAGCCAGGTCTACAGCACGCTCGACTCCTGGAATGGACCCTTCACCCCGCCCGGCGCCTACCTGACCCAATGGGGCTTGTTGCTGTTCGTTGTAGTTTCATGGATGGTTTGGGAAACTCGCGGATGGATGGCCGAGACGCCGGTCTCCGCGCTGAGAAAACTGAAGCCATATCAATTGCTGATCGAAGGCTTTCTTGTATTCATTGTCTTCATATTGCTTTTCCTGCAATATCGGGTGACCAGCCAGGACTATCCCTGGGCGAGTGTGGGCTGGATCGCGCTGCCCATCGCAGCCTGGGCTGGCGTGCTGCTGCTGCGACCGAACCTGAACGACATGAAGCGGTTCGTATTGTTCCTGATCGGTACAGCATTAATCATTACCCTTGTTGTGGAAGTAGTAGTGGTACGCGGCGACATCGGCCGTCAGAACACCATCTTCAAGTTCTACCTGCAATCCTGGTTCCTGCTGGCGGTCAGTGCAGCGGCAGCCCTCGCATGGACAATCCCCGCCTTCTTTAAATGGCTGCCCGGCTGGCGCGTGGTCTGGCAGACCGCCATGATCCTGCTGGTTTCAGGCGCAGCCCTGTTCACGATTACCGGCATCACAGGCAAAATACGCGACCGCTGGATCGTCGAATCGCCGCGCACGCTGGACTCGATGACCTTCATGAATTATGCATACTATGATGACTTCGGTCAGCGCCTGGACTTGAGCGAGGATTACCGCGCCATCCGCTGGATGCAGGATAACGTTCAGGGCTCGCCCGTCATCGTGGAAGCCAACTGCGTCGAATATCACTGGTGCACGCGTTATACCATCTATACGGGTCTGCCGGGCGTCGTGGGCTGGAACTGGCATCAACGGCAGCAGCGCGGCCTCATGTCCACCCAGGTGGAGGAACGCGTGATGGAAGTTGGAAATTTCTACAACGCTGTGGACGTTGAATATGCTCGCGACTTTCTCGAGAAGTATGGTGTCAGTTACATTATTGTGGGTCCGCTCGAACGGGCCGCCTATACACCCGAAGGTATTGCCAAGTTCGATGGCTTCGCGGGCATCTACTGGGATGCAGTCTATCGGGATGGCAACACGGCGATCTATGAAGTCATTTCGCAGACAGGAGAGTGACGGTCTATGATCTATCACATTACATCGCGCACGGCCTGGAGCCAGGCGCGTGAG
>DATFET010000460.1:0-4123 GCA_035250835.1 Anaerolineales bacterium | reverse complement strand
CCCGCGCTGGTCGAATATCAGAAACATCAGGGCGTGACGTTGACGAGGGAGGGTAAAAAAGCCGCGCTGGAAGTGATCCGTCACCACCGTTTGCTGGAAGCCTGGCTGGTGCAGACCTTAGGGTATTCCTGGGACGAAGTGCACGAGGAGGCGGAAAGACTGGAACACGTTATCTCGGAGGATTTCGAGAGGCGAATTGCCGCAGCCATGGGACATCCCGTCCGCGACCCGCATGGGGAACTGATTCCCACCGAAGACTTGAAAATGCCGCTCGATGATTCGACTCCCCTGTCAGCGATACGTTCCGGTCAAACAGGCACGATCCAGCGGGTCAATGCCTCAGACCCCAAACTCCTGCGGTATCTCGAGGAGCTTGGACTTGTTCCGGGTGTACAAGTAAAAATCATTGACTATTCCCCGTTCGACCATAATCTGACGATCAAAGTCGGACGGAAAACTACCGTATTAGGCTTGAACATTACAGGCAAAATTTTTATCGAAGAAAGCTAAGGACTATGGAATTCGAAACCATATTCAGAATTATTCTGCCGCTGCTGATCGTATCCTTTGCTCTGCATCGCGGGTATTACGTCAAAAATTTCAGCAAACCTGAAGATGCCACAATCAAGAAGCGCGAAGAGGGCGTCGTGTCAAGGATCGCCGGTCTGCTTGGCATCCTGGGATTCATTTTCACCATTCTGTATACGATCAATCCGGAATGGCTCGCCTTTGCCAGTCTGCCATTGCCCGACTGGTTGAGATGGCTGGGAGTAGGGATTGCGCTTGCGGGTTTTGCCCTGCTCCAGTGGGCACAGGTCACGCTCGGAAGAAGCTGGAGCGATACTCCGCGCATGATGAAGGAACAAACCCTGATCACCAGTGGTCCATACAGGACGATTCGTCATCCCATTTACACAGCTTTCCTGTTCATCCTGGGCTCGACACTTCTGATCTCAGCCAACTGGCTGATCGGTCTGTGCTGGATCGGCATGACAGTGCTCGAGATCGTTTCGAGGATTCAATTCGAAGAAACGATCATGATCGAATACTTTGGTGATCAATATCGCGACTACATGAAAACGACGGGGCGATTGCTCCCGAAGTTTTAACGTATTACGAGGAGGGTAGTGGTCAAGACCACCTGATTGTTAAAGTTTCCCTTATAAATTTGTGGTTTCGATACGGCGGACAATCGTCGCCTACTCAACCACCCAAATAACTGAGATTAGAGGTAACAAACCATGAACGAAAATGTTTTCCGAATATTAGCTGCCATCGTCCTGCTGAGCGGGATGGGCATATCATCTTATTTCCGCCGCAAGGCAGACCGGGACTCGGGAGAAAAAATTTCTCGCAAGGTCGACGGCACACCCATGATGACTGTAATCAAGGTAGGTGGACTGATCCTCTGGCTGAGCCCCTTTGTTTATCTGATTAATCCAGCCTGGATGGCCTGGTCGAAGATCGGCCTGCCAGAATGGGCCCGCTGGCTCGGCGTGGTTCTCGGTGTTCTGTGCGTTGCTGGCATTTACTGGCTGTTTAGCAGCATCGGAAGCGGGATCACGCCCACCAGCGCAACCCGCGAGCAGCATACGCTCGTGACCAATGGTCCATATCGCTGGGTTCGTCATCCGCTTTATACCATTGGGTCATCCCTGTTCGTAGCTTTTGGGATGATGGCGGATAACTGGTTCATTGCCGCACTGGGAATCCTGGCATTCATAGGCATGGCAATCCGTACGCCAAAGGAAGAAGCCAACCTGATCGAAAAGTTCGGCGACGAATACCGCGAATATATGAATCAGACCGGCAGGTTCTTGCCCAAGTTCTAGCGCAGGAACAGGAGTATATGAATACAACGTTCTGGATCATCGCAGCCATCTTGTTGATTACTGCCATCTTCCTCCCACGTGTGGGGCTGGCTGTCAGATACAAAAACTACCGGGCAGCGCGTCAGCGCGAGCAGGTGGAGGATGCCCTCAAGCATCTCATCAATTGTGAGCAGGGCGGACGGCACGCATCACCCGAATCACTGACCGGTTTCCTCGGCCTGTCGCGCCTCAAAGTAACCCGCTTGATCGAGGATATGGAATCTCAGGGTTTGCTCGAGACGCGCGGACCGGAGCTTTATCTCACCGCGCAGGGCGAACGCTGGGGGATTCATGTTGTCCGCGCCCATCGCCTCTGGGAGCGCTACCTTGTGGACGAAGCGCGCATGCCCTTGAATCGGATCCACGGCGAAGCCAATCGGCGTGAACATTCACTGACAGATGCGCAACTCGACAAGCTGGACGCCGCGCTCGGTCATCCAACGACTGACCCGCACGGAGATCCCATTCCCGCGCGCGAGGGCAGAATCGAAATGGTGCAGAGCACGCCGGTGACAGCATGGCAGGCCGAAGGTCCGGCCCGGATCGTACATATCGAAGATGAACCTGCCATCGCATACGACCAGATCCTGGCTGCCGGTCTTCGCCTCGGTCAGGTCATCCGCATCATCGAAAGTACACCCCAGCGGATTGTGCTGAGCGATGGCGAAACAGAATTTCGTCTTGCTCCGACAGTTGCAGCCAATGTCAGCGTTGCTCCTCGGTCAGAGAGTGAAGTGGCAATAGCGAACGCCATTCCACTACATGAGTTGTCCCGGGACCAGCGTGGTGAGATCGTACAGCTCGATAACGCCGTGCAGGGATTTACTCGCAGGCGGTTCCTTGACCTGGGGCTGACGCCCGGAGCGGAGATCTACCCTGAGTTGGGAAATTTCTTCGGCGACCCGCGCGCTTACCGCATCCGCGGAACATTGATCGCCCTGCGCAGGGATCAGGCTGCACAGATCTGGGTCAAACCGCTTTAAGCGTTTGAATAAATGAGGAGGAATGACTGAAAAGAAAATAACACTGCCGACCGAGCATTGCGAGGAATGTCCTGCGTTCTATCAACTGGAACAGATGGGATTTAAAATCGGTAACTTCGACCGGGTCGTTGCCCTGGCAGGCAACCCGAATACAGGGAAATCCACACTCTTTAACGCATTGACCGGCCTCAAGCAGCATACTGGCAACTGGCCCGGAAAGACGGTGACGCGCGCTGAAGGTGGATATCAGTTCAATGGCGTACGCTACAAACTTGTGGACCTGCCCGGGACCTATTCTCTGCTCTCCGCTTCACAGGACGAGGAAGTGGCGCGTGATTTTATTCTATTCGGGCAGCCCGACTGCACGATCGTCGTTACGGATGCCACTGCACTCGAACGGAACCTGAACCTGGTCATGCAAGTGATGGAGATCACGGAGCGGGTTGTCATTGCGATCAACCTGATGGATGAAGCAAAACGCAAGGGTCTTGAAGTGGACGCACGCTCACTGGGTCGTGATCTGGGAGTTCCGGCAATCCCCGTCACAGCCCGCACGGGTGAAGGAATCCATACTCTGCTGGCAACAGTCGGTGACTTGATCGAAGGCAACATCACAACGAAACCCCTGCGCGTAGAAGGCACAGCGGAATTTCAGCGTGCTGTACATGAACTCGTGCCCATGATCGAGGAGATCGCGCCCGGCATCCCCAATGCGCGCTGGCTGGCAATCCGCCTGCTGGATGGCGACTCGAAAGTGCAGAGTGCGCTCCTTTCTGGAGATCTCACACAGCGAGTAGCGCGCCAAAAGCAGGCCGATGTTCAGTTTTCGAGGAAAATGTCTGTGGAAGGAAGACAATGAGGCGGACCTATGGAAGCGAATGAGATCATCAATAAAGCAGAAATTTTACGAGGAACGTTATCGACCGGTTTCCGCGATGAGATCGTTAAGTCTCTGTACGCCGAAGCGGAGCCAATCGCCAGGCGTGCTGTCCGCACCGCGCAGGATAAAAAATACGACCTCGACCAAAAAATCGACAGGCTTGTCACATCTCCGATTGCTGGCCTGCCCATCATGCTGGTTTTGCTCGGCGCGATCATCTGGATCACAGTTGTGGGTGCGAACGTGTTGTCATCCGCACTGGGAAATGTATTATTCGCCATTGGCGACTGGGGGCGCGCCCTGTTCGTACAGATCGGCATGCCGTGGTGGATCACTGGCTTTATCTGGGATGGCGTGTACCTTGCGCTGGCGTGGGTGATCAGCGTGAT
>DATFET010000458.1:0-10965 GCA_035250835.1 Anaerolineales bacterium | reverse complement strand
TCATCGCCGCCTGCCCGGGCGTGTTCGATCAGTGGGATGCCGTGCGGACCGGGAGTTTTGATCGCGTTGGGGAAGGCGGTCAGTGCGGACCTGACAATATCCAGCTTGCCGAGCATGGCCGCGGCAAACAGATCGAGACGGGCACCGTTTTCGAGCAGATAATTTGCAATGTCCCTGCGACCCATATGAGCTGCGGCTCCGAGTCCCGTTTCGAAATCGCCGCCTCCCCAATCCCAGCAGGCATTGATCAATGCGGGCTCCTGCGTGAGTAATTCCTTGACGCGTTCCAGATCGCCATGGGCATTCCCGACAAACTCTCGAACAAGGCTCGCTTCCAGAGCAGGTTTTGATTCCATGCGTATCTCCTCGATCATTATTTTTCCATCAATTTTACTTCGTCATATTTTTGATTTAAGGAGACAAAAGGGTCGGATGATCTTTCATTGAGAGTCATTTCAAAAAAGGAAACCAAATAATCATTCACGATCGCAGTAACGCGCTGCCCATCGATGGGTCCCTTCAAACCGAGTTGGGGTGTGAGCGGAGAGAGCAGCGGCAGATCACTGAAATCGTAATGAGTGGTGCCTTCGATGAATACCGCGCCCAGCGCTTCCTTTGACAATCCATAAAAAGGTTTGAACTGACGATTATTCAGACTATTTACATCATTCGCCCAGCTCTGGCTGAACATAAAGAACGCGGGCTGGGTAACGCCGCCTTCGAGGATTTCAGTCGAGACAGGACGCATGAACGGGTCCTGTCCGAGCAGTGCTTTGCAGCGCGGATCGGTGCCGCAGAATTGAATGACAGCCCCGCCGCCCGTGGAATGTCCATAAGCGCCGACGAGCGAAAGATCCAGCTTTTCGAAAAACGGACTGTCCGAATCTCCGTTTTGTCCTGCCAAGAAATCCAGGGTGTATGCCATGTCGCCAGCCCATTGGTCTGCCAGTTGATCAGCAGCAATGTCATATATATCGTCAGGTGCGTCCATGGGCAGGGCAGCCGGGTTGTTTTTCGCGATCGTCCCATCTTCGAATACCGTGACAACTGCACCATAGGTGTGTTGCATACCGACGACAACGTATCCATGACTGGCAAGCTGCAGAGCCTGTCCGCTATTCTGGGCGTTGAATCCATTCCAGCCGTGTGAGAAAAGGATGATCGGGAATCTCTCGTTCGAAGATGTTACTTTCGCATTTCGATAGGCTGGAATTTTGACCAACTCCAGATGGTCGAGGAAGAAAGATGGCAGTTCCAGAAGGGCCTCAGAAATGGAGCGGCTGAAGACTTCGGCATGATGCATCCAATGAGCGCGTTCGTCAGACGGGGCCGGTTCAGCCGGGTACCAGACCTGGATCTGGAACCGCCGCGCTCCATCCTGGCCGGAGTAAAGTTCTTTGCGCGATGAGTCGGTCAATTCGTAGATTCTCGTGCCGACCGGATAGGGTCCGTCCGGGGTGGGAATTGACGGGACCGGCAAAAGGATGGGTAGCACCGTCGATAAGGCGAGTAGAATCAGGCTTAGATAGGAGGCGAGTGGCTTCCAATCCGTAGAGGATCTGATCCTGGAAAGCGAACTGAGCAATAGCAATGTGGTCAGGGCATACAGGGGAATCATCTGCCAGCGATAGCCTTCGAGACCCAGGTGGATCAGCATGACGATAAATGCAGCAGAGGGCAGCAGGCGGATCGCGAATGGACGCGGGTGCCGCCACAGCAGATAGATTGTAAGAAGTATGGGAATAATGATTTCGAGAGGTCGCATGGTCTGGTTGTGATCACCTGAAAGTAGATGGTGATGATTCTACATGAAATTGTTATATCCCTGGTGCGTTTATAATTTATGTGGATATCCAATGCTCTCCTTTGCAATCAGCATTTTTCTTTCTGCATTCCTTCTCTTTCAAGTCCAGCCTATGATCGGTAAATTCATCCTGCCGTGGTTTGGCGGGACGCCTGCAGTCTGGTCCACACTCATGCTGGCCTTCCAGATTTTGCTTACAGGTGGCTATGCCTACGCCTCCTGGCTGAGTGCGCGTGTAAAGCGACAATCGCTTATTCACGTCGCGGTTTTGATTTTTGCGGTTGTCGTCCTGGTCGTTCGTGGATTAACAGGGTCATCTCCAGTCATGCCATTCATGACTTCAGCTTCATCCATCGACTCATCGCCTGTCCTCCAGATCATTGGGCTGCTGACCTTTTCAGTCGCTCTACCGTTTTTTGTCCTATCATCGAACAGCCCTCTCATGCAGTCCTGGTTCAGCCGCCTCCATCCGGACAAAGCTTACACACGCCTGTATGCACTATCAAATATCGGGTCATTGCTTGGGCTGCTTACGTATCCCCTTTTCATCGAGCCCTATTTTTCACTGCAAACACAGGGTTGGATGTGGTCCGTTGGATTTCTGCTGTTCGCGCTGCTGACGGGCTGGATCGCTACTGCGCAAAGTGGACGGGCTGCGCCTCCGCTTCGTGTGGCGCCGACAGTTGCTTCCGTTAAATCGAGCGCGCCTCCATCCTTCGCCTTGAGGTCGCTATGGATCCTCCTGAGCGCGACTGCTTCCCTGTTCCTGTTATCGGTGACCAATCAGATCTCACAGGAGGTGGCAGGCATTCCATTCCTCTGGATATTGCCGCTCGCCATTTACCTGCTGTCCTTTATCCTGACGTTTTCAGGCGAGCGTGGATATAACCGCAGAGTCTATGCAATTCTCTTTATCCTCTCAGCAGCATTGACTTTATATGTCATGCTTAATGCAACCAGCCTGCATGTGTACTGGCAGATCCTTGCCTATTGTCTGCTGTTGTTTGCCTCCTGTATGCTCTGTCATGGTGAGTTGTACCAGTTGCGCCCGGCCGCGGAACATCTCACCTCGTTCTACCTGATGGTGTCCATCGGCGGCGCATTCGGCGGATTCTTTGTCAGCCTGATCGCCCCGCTCATCTTCAATGGATATTGGGAATTCTTTGTTGGGCTGGCGGTGACAATGGCAATTGTGTTCACAGTAGTCCGCAATAGAGACATTGGACGCAACGAAGGAACTACACAGAATTTCTCTGCCGGCGCCCGATTTCTCTTCACCGTTTTTGCATTAGTCACAATTATGTTGACAGTGCTCAGCAGCTATTTCTCCGGTGGGTTATTCGCGAAACGGAATTTCTATGGCGTGATCCGTGTGCGTGAACTGATCCCGGACGGATCGAGTGAACCTGCTTATGTCATGTCCCACGGGATTACAGTACATGGATTGCAGTTTACCCAGCCGGAACTGCGCGGCCTGCCAACCACTTATTATGTTCCAGAGGCTGGGGCGGGGCTTGCCATCCTGAACCATCCCCGTAATGGACAGGGATTGCGCGTCGGCTTGCTCGGCGGCGGCGCTGGTACCCTGGCAGCCTACGGCAGGCCGGGTGACGCGTACCGCATCTATGAAATCAACCCGGCCGTCGTGGATCTGGCAGATGGGCAGGGAGGCTATTTTTCATTTGTTAGTGACAGCCAGGCTGACGTAACGATGATCCCCGGTGATGCACGTATCTCTCTCCAGAATGAACTGGATGAAGGTGAACAACAGGATTTCGATGTTCTGGTACTGGACACCTTCAGCAGCGATTCCATCCCGGTTCATCTGGTGACGAAGGAAGCCTTTGGCTTATATCTCGAACATCTTGCCCCGGATGGTATCATCGCCGCGCATATTACAAACCTGCACCTGGATCTGCAGCCGGTCTTCTGGCAGCTGGCGCAGTATTATGGCTTGAGTATGGCGCGCGTTGATACCGAAGGTGATTCGGATGGGGGATATGCGTCACACTGGATGTTGCTTTCCCGTGATCCGGCTTTGCTGCAATTAGCGGCCATACAAGAGCGTTCTGCTGATCTGAATGGATACTCAACAAATATCAAACTGTGGACGGATGACTACAGCAATCTGTTTCAGATTTTGAAGTAAATAGTGCTCTTACGATGCCACTCCCAGCACGGCGACAAAATGTGCTGCGGCGGCGAGCATGACGAAGATATGCCATACCTCGTGAAATCCAAATTTCCCCGGGAAAAAATTAAAGATCTTCGTGCTGTAGACAACTGCGCCAAGGGTGTAGATTATGCCGCCCGTCAGCAGCCAGCCGATCACCCATATCGGCAGGGCATTGAATATTTGCCCGGCTGCAGCGATTGCCAGCCAGCCCATCAAGACATAGATCCCTGCGTTCAGCCAGCGCGGCGAGCGGATATAGAAAATCTTGATAATGATCCCGATTATTGCCAGCGACCAGATGATGCTCAACATGCCCCACTTCCAGAACCCGCTGAGGGCATTCACGCAGAAAGGTGTATATGTCCCTGCGATGAGCAGGTAGATGGCAGCGTGATCCACCTTTCGGAAGATCTCCAGGACTTTCTCTTTCACACGCACAGAATGATAGGTGGCGCTGGCTGAGAACAGGGCGATCAGGCTCGCCCCGTAGATTGCCAGAGAGATCACTTTAGCGGTCGTCCCCCAGCTGAGGACAAGTAATACAATCAGACCAATGAATGCAAGCAGAGCGCCTGCCCAATGGGTCAGGCTGTTGACCGGTTCTCTTGGTTTCCAAAACATAAATCTTCCTTTACCTGGAGGAATTTGTCGCTACCAGGATGAATACACGGCTGGATCTTACATCCAGTTCATGGACTTGAACATGGAAGCTGGTATCGGCAAAAGATTTGCTCGTCCGTTCACGAAGAACCTCTAAAAGATTTGGGGGAGTCTCTCCCGTGATGCGGAACAGCAGTGCCATTATACGATCCATCAGGCCGCGGCCAAGGATTGCGGTTCCAGGCAGGATGACAAAGCGGCCGTTCTTCGTCAGGACGCGCTGCGCTTCGGCAAGCGTGATGGGGTCAAAAATATAATCAGAGGGAAAAGTTGCCACCACCGTATCGAACGATCCATCCCGGAAGGGGAGGGATTGTGCCAGACCACGCGTCAAATTGATTTTCGTGTAGCCAATCTGTTGGGGTTTCTGGGATGGTATTCGTGTATTGCCAGGGGAAGTTAACGTACGTGATACCAAATCACGCGCCAGATTGCGCCTGGCGAGGCGACCCATCGGGGCAGATTCGTCTATCCCGACGGCGACCAGGTCCCGGCTGAGTAAGAACCGCTGTAAATGCCCGGGTCCATGACCGATTTCAAGAATCCGATTCCCTTCGATGAACGGGATCACACTCAAAACCCAATCCTTCCATCTACCCAGGGAGACCGTTGCCGCGACGAGGTCATAACTGAAAGCAAATGGATGATAGAGCAGGTGGAAGAAAAAACGCAGGAGTGTCCGCATCAAAAAAGGGTTTGGCGGTACCGCCAAACCCTTGCCCTAAATTTCTTGTCTTAGACAGCGGGTTCGCTGTCTGTCTTCTTGGGTGTTTTGCGGACGGCATCCACCGCGCTCTGTCCACGTTCCTTGAGCTCGCGGGCAAGTTCATCGGCACGGGCGCGTGCTTCGGCGGCAGTCGCTTCGGCTCGGGCAAGCGCTTCCTCAGCGGTCTGCTGGGCACGATCGCGCAGCTCGATGGATTTATCCTTGATCAGGGCACGGGTCTCCTCACCCGACTGAGGGGCAAACAACAAGGCGACAACTGCACCGCTCAGGCCCCCAACGATGAAGCCTACGAGAAAGGCGCCGAATTCATCACGATCAGACATGGTAACCTCCTTAAGGTTGGTGTTATTTTTTTCGAATACCCATCAATTCTAACATACGGTACAGACCTGCGAGGTAGCCGTTGAGCTTAATGACCGGCTCGACGACATTTTCACCCAGGAATTCCGCAGTGCCCCGCAGCGTGTTGACAGTGTCGTTGGTGGCAAGCAAAATGGGCTTGACTTCATTCTGTAAAAGATTGATCAGGCTGGCAAGCTGGACAATGAGTATGATCAGGGCAACGCCGATCACCAGCGATTCAAGTGCGACAACGATGATGAAAACATCACGGATCTTATCTGTAGGGGTGGTTGGTTGCAAAAGGAAATAGATCGCCACGATACCCAAAAGTAACAACAGTACAATGACACCTATGATGATATAGAGGACCCTGTTGTTATTTTTCGGTGTTTCGGTTTGCGGTTGTCCTATTTGAGGTGGTGGAGGTGCTGTCGGAAAATTTTCTGTAACGGGGGTTTCGATAACTTCTGGCGAAAGTTGAGGGGTTGCCATGGATTCATTATAGCATTTTTGAAGTTCTAAGTCTACGAAAATCAGAAATGTTTCAAAGAATATATCCAAAGATGTGACCTTAATGCACAGATGCCATCACTTATCATCTTGACATGCCAATTCCTCGGGTGTAAGATGTTGCTACCGACCGTTCGGTAGGGAACGCTTATGACCAGAGACGATATTCTTGAAGCCGCCGCACAGGTGTTCCGCCAAAAGGGATTTCACGGCGCGTCGATGGCAGATATCGCCGAAGCCGTGAACCTGCAGAAGGCAAGCCTGTATCACCATGTTTCATCCAAGCAGGAGATCCTTTTCGAGCTTCTGGACCGCGCCCTCGAGCTTCTCCTGGAGCGTATTTCCCCGATCGCGCAGCTAGACATCCCTGCAGACAAACGCTTGAACCAGATGATTTACGAGTATTTGCAGATCCTTGCAGAAAATACCGATCTCTCTGCCGTCCTGTTGTTCGAACATCGCTCACTGGAGGGAAGACAGCATGCGCGGCATGTCCCCAACCGCGACAAGTTCGAGGCTTTATGGCGCGGTGTTCTCGAAGACGGAGTTCGCACAAAACGATTCATTTGCGAGGATATCCCGTTAGCCGCACGCGCCATTCTTGGCATCATGAACTGGACGATCACCTGGTACCGGCCGAACGGCACGCTGACGATCCAGCAGATCGCCGATCGATATTCGAACCTGCTCCTGAACGGTTTGCTCAAATGACCTCCAGCGTACCTTTTATGGCTTTTGAATCCTCGAGCGGAGCCAAAGTCCATCGCCTCCCGCTCGAAGCATTTCCAAATTTTTATGCCTGTGTTTATGTTGTCCAAAAGGATGATTTCTGTGTTCTGATCGATGCCGGCTCAGGCACGGATCGATCCCATCAGGATGTACTGGATGGATTACAACAGGCAGGACTCGAACCTTCTGACCTGACTCACATCCTGCTCACCCATGCTCATATCGACCACTACGGTGGGCTCTCCAGACTTCGGCCGATCACACAGGCGAAGATTGGGGTCCACGAACTGGACTCGCAGACAGTTGCACACCACGAAGCCGGGCTGGCTTTGATCGGGCGGCGCCTCGCGTCCTTTCTGGCCGAAACCGGTCTCGCTGAAGAGAGGCGCGACCAGCTCCTGGGCATCTACCGTTTTACAAAATCCCTCTACCAGTCCGTTCCTGTGGACTTCACGTATGAAGCCGCAGACATGCGACTTGGTCCAATCGAGTTCCTCCATCTGCCCGGTCATTGCGCGGGTCACATTGCCATCCGCCTGGACGATCTGGTCTTCTGCGGCGACATGGTCGTGGAAGGTGTCACGCCGCATCTTTCGCCCGAGTCCATCCATCCCCACAGTGGACTGGATCATTATCTCGACTCTCTTGCCCAACTTGAACTTTGGGCGAGGGATGCGCGACTGGTGCTGAACGGTCACGATGAAGCGATCACCGATCTCCCTGCACAGATCGAAGCCACGAAAGAAAACATCCTCCGCCGCATGAGCAAGGGGATCGAAGCGTTGCATGACTCGCTCACGATCGAAGAGGCCTGCACGGCGATTTACGGGGAAACCGATGGCTACAACTTGCTACTGGTGATCGAAAAGAGCGGAGCCTATATCGAATATCTATATGAACATGGCTTGGTCGGGATCACAAACCCCGATGAGCTGGAGCAGGGAAAGCCTGCGAGGTATCGAAGACTGCGAGAAGAGCAGATAATTTTGGAGGAACTTGGAAAAAGAATGGGCAC
The DNA here is from genome assembly GCA_035250835.1 of Anaerolineales bacterium. Taxonomy (GTDB): domain Bacteria; phylum Chloroflexota; class Anaerolineae; order Anaerolineales; family Villigracilaceae; genus Defluviilinea. The sequence goes on along the minus strand of DATFET010000458.1, from coordinate 3,002 downwards.
GTATACAGGTACAAAAGTACACACATAGACGGCCTAGCCGCTTGCGTGTGTATTCACCTGAAAGGAAAGAGTGATGTATTCGTTTGAGCCAACTGAAGAACAACAGATGCTGGTGTATGCGGTGGGAAAGTACGCGGTTAACGATCTGCGCGTCGCGGCGCGTGAGGCAGAAGAAGGTGGAGAGTTGCCGGGCAAGATCCTCGCCAAAGGGTGGGAAATGGGCCTACTGCAGGCCTCCATCCCGGAAGCCTATGGCGGCTTCGGTGAGCGGAGCGCTGTCACTGGTGCCCTCGCTGTCGAGGAACTGGCGTTCGGCGATCTGGCTGGGACGCTCGCCCTGATGACACCTTCGCTTTTTGCCATGCCGATCCTGCTGGTAGGGAGTGAGGTGCAAAAGCAAACTTATCTCCCCAGGGTCATTAAAGGTGATTGGCGTCCTTATACTGCAGCGCTGATCGAATACGCATTTGACTTCGATCCCACCTCCCTCGCCACAACCGCGGCGCTCAGAGGCGGGGAGTATATTCTGAACGGCGAAAAAGCTTTTGTACCTTTGGCTCAGGATGCCAAAGCGATCCTCGTGTATGCGAACCTTGATGGGAAGACACAGGGCTTTATCGTGCCAAAAGGGTCAGCGGGACTCAGCATTGGTGCTGAACGCGAAAAGCTGATGAGCCTACAGGCTCTTCCGATGTACCGGGTTCAGTTTGATCATGTAAAAGTCCCTGTAGAGAATAAGCTGGGCGGCGCCTCAGGTCATGACTTTGAACCGATCCTGGCTTCGATGCGCGTTGCCACTGCGGCGGCAGCTGTCGGTGTGGCGAACGCTGCCTTTGAATACAGTATGAACTATGCCAAGGAGCGGGAAGCCTTTGGTGTCAAGATTGCACAGAAGCAAGCCATTGCTTTCATGCTCGCCGAAATGCGGACGGAAATCGAAGCCACACGACTCCTGACCTGGGAAGCCGCCTGGAAACTGGACCAGGGTAGGGAGGATGCCATCAACGAGGCCTATCTCGCCTCGACCGGCGCAGCGGACATGGCAATGATGGTCACCGACCGAGCGGTGCAAATCCTGGGCGGGCATGGATATATCCGTGAGCACCCGGTCGAGATGTGGATGAGAAATGGGAGGGGCTTCGCGATGTTTACGGGACTAGCGATCGTTTGATGTCATTGCGACATTCTGGAAGCAATCTCCTCGTCACTCGATAACTCTCATTAATAGGAGATTGCCACGCCGCCATCCTTCGATTTCGGACTACGTCCTCTGCTCAGGATTTCGGCGGCTCGCAATGACATATGGAAAGGAGAGAGTATGCCAATCGAATTCGAGGCACCTGAAAAAATCACCCAGATGCAGTTTGTGTTGAAAACTGTGGCAGAAGAGATGATGCGTCCGCGTGCGAGATATTTCGATGAGCACGAGCATGAGATTCCGTGGGATTACATTGAGTTCATGCATTCCGCAATGCGCGCCATGGGAGGCAGCGGTCTGGCTCCGCGCGAGAATGGCAGGAAGAGTGGAGAGAAGGAAAAACACCCGCAGATCGGATACCAGATGATCGCGGCGCAGATCGAAGCCTTGTGTTATGGCGACCTTGGGATGTATCACTGCCTGCCAGGGGGCGGTCTCGGTGCAGCAGCCGTCTATGCTGCGGGAACTGCGGAACAAAAAATCAGGTTCCTTGCGCGCTTCCATGAGGAGAAGCCGACGTTCGCCGCCATGTGCATCACCGAAGCGGGTGCGGGTTCGGATAATTCTGCCATCCGCACGCGGGCGATATTAGATGAGGAAACGAACGAATGGATACTCAACGGCGAAAAGATCTTTGTCACAGGTGGAGACAAGTCTTTCAGCGAGTATGAAAAACTTGGCAAAGGATTTATCGTCGTATGGGCAACCATCGACCCGTCTGCCGGGCGGGCCGGGATGCGGGCGTTCGTCGTCGAGGGTGGGACGCCAAGTGTGCGCGTCGTCAAGCTGGAAAATAAACTGGGGATCCGATGCAGCGATACGGCTGCCATCTCCCTGGTGGATGCGCGCGTCCCGTACGATAATATTCTCGGCAGCCCGACTGTCGAGAAGACCACGACCGGCTTCAAGGGTGCGATGGCGACTTTCGATGCGACCCGGCCTCTCGTGGCCGCGTCCGGCCTGGGCGTAGCGCGAGCCTCTTTGGAATTCCTGAAGGAAAAGCTGGCCGAGAACGGAGTCCAGATCCGCTACGGGCTGCCGCGCCAGAAGCTGACGTCCATCGAGCGGGATGTGATCGATATGGAGATCATGCTCAAGTCTGCCTGGCTGATGGTGGTCAAGGCGGTTTGGATGGCGGACAATAAAAAGCCGAACGCCCTGGAGGCTTCGATGAGCAAGGTCAAGGCTGGCGATGTGTGTACGAAGATCACTCAGAAGGTTGTCGAAATCCTGGGCCCACTCGGGTACAGTTGCGAGTTCCTTGCCGAGAAGTGGTTCCGGGATGCGAAGATCACCGACATCTATGAAGGCACGGGACAGATCAATCGTCTGGTGGTGGCAAGACAGATCTTGGGATATAGCGGAAAAGAGTTGAGATAAGATGAAATATCACATACACAAAGCGGTCGTGATCGGTTCAGGGACAATGGGCGCAGCGATCGCCGCGCACCTGGCGAACGCGGGCGTGCCGGTGACGTTGCTCGACGTCGTTCCCAAGGATGCACCAGCCAACAGTAGGGAAGCGCGCAATCGGATTGTCAACGAAGGCTGGGACCGCTGTCTTAAAGCCAAACCTGCCAATTTGATGTCTTCAGAGTTGAAGACCTTTGTCAAGCTGGGTAATCTCGAGGATGATTTCGGCGTCGTTGCAGAAGCGGACTGGGTCTGTGAAGCCATCGTCGAGAATTTTGAGGTCAAGCAGGAATTGATGGCGCGCATTGATGAGGTACGCAAGCCGAATGGGATTGTCACAACGAATACGTCAGGCATTCCTGTTTCTGCAATCGCCGAGGGGCGTTCGAAG
>DATFET010000455.1:0-3079 GCA_035250835.1 Anaerolineales bacterium | reverse complement strand
ATAGATTGTCGCATTGGTATTCGCAGGGATATCAATTTGCCAGTTAAAGTTGCCGTCGGTCAAAGTCCAGGCACTGCGTATCGTTCCATACATACTTTGCAGTTCTGCGCGTGCAGATGTCAACCCGCCGCCCGGCTGCGGATGCATGATGATGTGTTTATATCCAGGTTCTTCCGGGTCCGAATCAATTCCCCCAATGACTGCATACATCCAGTCGCCAATGGCGCCGTAGGCATAATGATTGAACGAGTTCATGCTCGGGTCCTGGAAGCCTTTGTCATGCGTCCAGCCATCCCATCGTTCCCAGATCGTCGTGGCTCCCTGTGTCACAGAATACAGCCAGGACGGCCAGGTGGTTTGCTTCAGCAAAGCATAAGCAGTATCCAGATAGCCCACCTCGCTCAAGACCCAATTGATATAGGGAGTACCAACAAAGCCAGTGCTGAGATGGTTATCTCGTTCCTGGATCTTGCGGACAAGCTCCGCCGCGGCTCGAGAGCGTAGTTCATCCGGAAGCAGATTGAAGTGCAAGGCAAGAATGTATGAGGTCTGTGTGCCGCCTCGTATCGTCCCATCCTCATGGACGAAGCGCCTGACAAAAGCCGCTCGCGCTTCATCAGATAGAGTCTTGAAACGAAGCGCATCTTCTTCTTTCTCCAGAATACGGGCGATATCCGCCATCAAGCGGGTGCTGTGTGCAAAGAATGCGGTTCCGATCAATTCCTTGGACGTTCCACCCTCACGCCCATCACTTCCATCCAGAGCGAGCCAGTCGCCAAAGCCATGCCAGCCTGTATACCCCTCATAACCGCGTATCCCATGCCGACTGGTCTGAGATAAAAACTCGATGAAACGCTGCATCGACTCGTAACGTTCCTCGAGCAGACGAGTATCTCCATAGCACTGATAAATCATCCAGGGGCAGATCACGCCGGCGTCTGCCCAGGCCGGACCGCCATCTCCAATGGGCCAGGCTCCTGGATTCGGCGCTACTGCTGGATAGGCTCCGTCAGGAAATTGGGCGTCCTCGAGATCGCGTGTCCATCTTGTGAAAAAACCGGCGACATTCATATTAAATGCCGCAGTGCGGATAAAGACCTGAGCATCGCCTGTCCAGCCCAGGCGTTCATCTCGCTGCGGGCAGTCCGTGGGGACATCCACAAAGTTGCCCTTCTGTCCCCAGACGATATTATGCTGAAGCTGGTTGATCAACGGATCGGAACATTCGAATGTACCTGTCTGTGCCATTTCCGAATGGACGACGATACCGGTCACAGTATCTTCATTCGGAGTCCCGGGGAAGCCGAACAATTCGACAAAGCGGAAACCATGGAACGTAAATCGCGGCTCCCAGATTTCCTCCTCCTCACCCTTCAGCGTGTAATGGTCTGTATTGCGCGCAGTGCGCAGGTTATTGGTATACAATGTGCCATCAGGATTGAGAGCTTCGGCATATCGCATCGTAATCGTCCTTCCGGAATTTCCACGAACACGCAGGCGTATCCAGCCGACCATGTTCTGACCCATGTCGAAAATCCAGCGCGGGTTCACAAAGTCTGGAATCTTACGGATATTCACAGACCGCAGCTCCTCCTGGCGTTTTACTTCAGGTCCGTTCGTTGCGACCAGGGCCGAGCCGTGATCTGTAAAAACGACTACGGAATACCAGGCCGAATCATCAAAGCCGGGCTTCGACCAGCCTGTTAATTCCCGCCGCGCATCGTAGCTTTCCCCCATCAACAGATCCGACTCCAGAATCGGACCTGAGGTTACTTTCCAACTCTTATCAGTCACGATGATTTCTTTACTGCCATCCTCGTATGTAAGAACGATCTGAGCCAGAAGTTGAGGGCGGTCTGCGTATCGCTGGCGACCGACCCAGGCAATATGACCGGCTCCCCATCCATCACCCAGAATAGCGCCGATAGCATTCGTGCCTGATTGAAGGAGCTCTGTCACATCCTGGGTCTGGTATTGGATATGTTTGGAATAATCGGTCCAGCCGGGGGCGAGGAGCGCGTCACCTACACGAGAGCCATTTAAATAACATTCGTAGAGTCCAATCGCGGTGGCATATAACCGGGCAGAGACCACTTGTTTTTGAAGTCTGAATTCCTTTCGCAGATACGGCGCAGGACTCGATGTTCGGGGTCCACCGTAAAAAGGAGCTCCAACCCATTCTGCTTCCCAATCAGTATCCTCCAGCAAACCCATTTCCCACCAGGCTGAAGAGCTTTCGGGTTCTTCTCCAGCCTCATCCCAAACACGTACTTTCCAGTAGACGCGCTGACCGGAATCAAGCGATGATCCTCCATAAGGCACATGGATAGATTGATCTGATTGGATCTTGCCGCTGTCCCATAAAAGACCTGAATCAATGTCTAGGTTTGCCTCAGATGGCGCAACAAGGATTTGATAAGCGGTCTGGCGCGCACCGCGTCGCTCGCTTTGCATTTGCCAGCTTAAGCGAGGCTGGAGCACATCGATTCCAAGAGGATTAATTTGATATTCGCAAGTGAGATGGGAAATAGTTGTCATGATTTGATGTAGAGGTCCTAGAAATTATGAATTTTATGTATTAGCTTATGACTCGGACGACAGCGCCAGATTCTGCCTGTAGATTTATTTTTAGAAACTTTAACCCTTCACGGCACCAGCTGTAAGTCCCGTGACGATCTGACGGTTGAAGAAGAGGAAGATCAGCAGGGGCGGGATCGTGATCAAAAGAATATTCATGAAGAGCAGATTGTAAGAAGTATTGAACTGACTCTGGAAATTGTAGAGGGTGAGTTGCACCGTCACGTTTTCGTTTCCGGGCAGGTAGTAGAGGGGATTGGTGAAATCATTAAAGATCGCAACAGATTGAACAACAATCACCGTGCTGACGACCGGCTTCAGAAGCGGCAGGATAATCTCGAAGAACAGGCGCAGCGGACCCGCGCCGTCAATGATCGCGGCTTCGTCCAGTTCGCGCGGAATGGTGGCAACAAAGGCGCGAAACAATAGAACGCAAAATGCCATTCCGTATGCGACCTCGATGAAGATCAGCCCTTGCATGGTCTTGAACAACCCAATGCCC
>DATFET010000452.1:0-8164 GCA_035250835.1 Anaerolineales bacterium | reverse complement strand
ACGATTTACAGTTTCCGCCAATGGTACTCCACATCAGGTTCATTTTCGGGAGGCGGACTAAACCCGAACTTATCAGCAGTAAACCCGTTTTTCTCATAGAAAGCTCGCGCATTCTCATTGACCTGCAGGGTATACAGCCACAAGTGCTGGGGAGACTGGCTTCGAGCAAATGCAAGGAGCGCTTCGCCGATGCCGCGCCGTTGGTATTGGGGATGGACATATAACTGGTCGATAAAATCATGTTCCATCGCCATGAAAGCAACAGGGCGATGATCCACTTCCACCACCCAGACGCGATTTTTCTTCAGGATCTGATTTCGGAAGTAGTCCTGGTCTTCGTAAAAAAAATGTCCTTTTTCGATCTGAAAGTCGGGAAGCGATCTTTCACGAGCAACTCTCCAAAGGATGGTCACGGCATCGAAATCATCCTCACGATACTCACGGATCAGAATATCTTTAGATATCATGTCGTTCGAAAATTTCCTCCATAAATAAATTGAGCCAAATGGTTGGCACCGCCCATTTGGCTCAAGAGTAATGCGAGGTATTGCGTTCTAGTAACTGTTTTTACGGTCGCGGTCGCCGGACTTGCGTCCACCGCCACTGCTGTTGCGGTAGCCACCACCGCCACCGCCTGGACGATCTTCGCGGGGGCGGGCAATGTTGACAGTCAATGGCCGGCCGCTATAATCCTTGCCGTGGAACATGTCGATGGCGCTCTGGGCTTCCTCGGATGAGGACATCTCAACGAAGCCGAAGCCTTTTGAGCGTCCGCTCTGGCGATCTTTGATCACCTGGGCAGATTTCACTGTGCCTGCCTGCGAGAACAAATCCTGCAAATCGGCATCCACAGTGGTGTAAGGCAGATTGCCTACATAAAGTTTCGCTTCCATAGCAATACTCTTCTCCTGAGTGTGGGCCATTGGAGTGAAGCAACTCCGCATGGCAAAACGGATCCAATATGCATGTCTCCAGCGATCACAGACACCCAGGTGCCAAGAAGCGCCCCGCCAACAACCTGCGGGACTGAAGAATATTCCCTCTGATTGTCGGACCACATTCATCCATGCAACGACGAATTTTATTTTAGCACAAGAGGCTTGGACTTGCCTAGAAACTCGGCAACCAGAATCGGAGCCAACTACCGTTCTCGCGCAGGGAAAACTGCCTGCCCGCTTCGAGCTGGTCCAGCGCGGACGAGTTGTCGCCGCCCAGGGCCTGCGCAATGAGCGGGTTTTCGATCCGGCCAAACACCCGGGTTCGAAAGTTCTCGATCCATACAAACACCTGACCATAGCGCTCTGCATCTAAAGTGATGACCGGCCATACCTGACGGGCGGGGCCGCGCAGGAGCAACCACCTGAAGTTTTGCAGGGTTTCCAGATCCATTTTTGCCGCGGCTTCCAGGTCATCCACCAGCAGCAGAATCGATTGCTTTGCATTCCGATTTGAATGCGCCCAGGAAGTGAGTGAAAGGACAAAATTCCCCGCATCGGCTTGATTCACATCGAAGACCCCGAGATGATGTGCTGACTTTTCAACATCCTCCCATTCGCCAACATCATTCGTAATGACGCCGTACTGTACCTCGCTTTCAGGATGAGTTTGGAGCAATGAACGTGCGATCGATTGCAGGAAGGCTGATTTGCCGGCGCCAGCATCCCCAATGACCAGCATCGCTCCGGGAAGCGGATCTCGCAAATTCAACAGCACGGGTAACCCGTCCGCTGCGACACCCAGGAACAATGCTTCGCGCGGGAATGGTCCGCTCTGAGCGAGGACTCGCTCCATGGTTGGCGCGGCCTGTATCGGCGGGTCCTGAGGCGTATCAAACTGATCCTCATCCAGCCTGAGCCCGGGAGACGTCAAAGAAAACTGACGGTTGGCGGTCATACGTCCTCCTTTTGTTTTAGAACGTACGTTCTATTTTAACCGCAGTCCATCATCCGTCAAGTTTTTTGTCTTAAAGATTTTATGGCAGGATGTCTTTATCTACCATCCAGGCATGAAGTTCAAAGATGAGGCGGTTGGTTTTGACCATGGGATCCGTACTGATCAGTTCATTTGCCTCTTTAAAAGAATTAGCACGCAGAACGCCTATGCCGCGTATTTCCCCACTCGTTGCGAACGAATCCAGGAATGGACCCGTAACGATTAGTTTACCGATATCCTTCAGCCGTCGATAATTTGCCAGATGCGCCTCCTGCAGGGCCTCAATCCCGGGTGTTTCCTCCGCACTCCAGGTGGGGCCCTTTTTGAGGATGAAAACATATCGAATTGTCATATCGGGAAAGTTCTCGCTTACATCCTTCCACGCCTGCACGTCATCGTAGACCATTCAACCTCCAGGAAATGACTCTAGCTTCATTCAGCTACTGCCAGGCACCGAGGATCGCACCGAACAGCAGGAAATTGACGAGATGGTTCCCAGCCTCGATCGCCCAGACCTTGAAACCATGACTGGCAAATAATTTGTTGACCAGGTTGGTGGGTGCAACGAAACCAAACCACAGCATGAAGGCGAATGCTGCTCCCGAAGCCGCAGTCGTACGTCCGAGGGCGTCTAACATAAATGAGATCGCCAATGCCTGAACGAATGCAGCAAGGATCGTAAAGACCCATATTACGGGATTGGGATCGCCTGTCTCACCCGATTTGCCAATTCCTGCCCACCATGCAGGGAAAAAGAGTTTTGGGTGATACCATACGAATCCACTGACCATTGCGACCACAACACATACGATGATAGCCAGCCAATTGACGGAACTGAAATCCATTCGAGCCTCCTTTGAATGTGTGGATTGAAATGCCAGTCCTCTGCCTGTTGACAACCCGAATATATGTTCTAGGTTGCGATTCACGAGAGTGTAGTACTGGTAAAATAAATGTGCGCCTGTTCTCCGCCTCATACTGTGAACTTGACATTGGATGGTAGCAGATGTGATCGTCCACTCGAACAGCACTCCCTCGACGAGGGAGGAATGAGTCAGCCCATTTCCTTATAAAAATTTTACAACTCTGAGAACTGAACAACGTAAATCATTAAAGATAAAATCACCTGTCTGACTGGATAGGACAAAGACTCCCCCACTGGCAATGGGACGTTTCCAAATTATTCGTATCATTAATCACGGAGGCAAGGAAAATGAAACAGTTATTCGTTGCAGCACTTATCGGGCTGAGCCTGCTGGTGACAGCCTGCTCCGGGGGAAACCCCGCTTCGGCCACTCCCGAAGTCATCCCAACCGTCATTGCCGACAGCACGATCATCGCCGAAGGACGCATCGAGCCAGTCTATTTTGCCAATCTCGCTTTTACATCCAGCGGAGTAGTGAGTGACGTGCCGGTTGAGGAAGGTCAGGCGGTGAAAAAAGGTGACATCCTGATTCAGTTGGGAGATGAATCAGATGCCATGTATGCAGATGCTCAGCTTGAGCTGGCTACTGCTCAGCAGGCGCTCAATGACCTGCTCAATTCAGGCAACACCGACCTGGCTCAGGCTGTTATTGATTTGAGGGAAACGCAGGAAGTCCACCAGAAAGCTGCAGATTATCTGGAGTTCCTCCAAAATTCCAGGAAGGTACCCCAGACCGAAACCCGCTCCTTCCTGGTCCAAACCTGGAGAGGCTACGAATATCGCACCAAGACCAAGAGCTTCAAAGGTCCCGCTCCCGAGGATTGGGTCATCGAAGCTGAGAATGACCTGGCATTGAAGAAGGCACAACTGGACGAAGCCCAGCGTACGTATGACCGTTTGAAGGATGGCGCCGATGTCGATCAGTTGGCAGTGGCTGAAGCGCGACTGAATGCAGCCGAAGCAAGGCTGGCGGCGCTATCTGTCCTGGCGCCCTTCGATGGAGTGATCGCAGATATGAGTGCCAAAACTGGGAACTCGATCAATGCCGGGGAAAACGCCGTGACCGTGGCGGATTTCTCCGAGTGGCTGGTCAAGACCACCGACCTGACCGAGATTGATGTCGTGGAACTGCAGGAGGGGCAGCCGGTCATCGTCAAGCTGGATGCCATTCCGGACGCCGAGTTGAGCGGCACGATCCAATCCATCGGGCAGACCTATTCCGAAAACCAGGGCGATGTGGTCTACGATGTCACCATCCTGCTGACCGATACTCATCCTGCCATGCGCTGGGGCATGACCGCCAGTGTCGAGTTCGAAGATTGATTCCAACAAAACTGACGTTGGTGTGAGGCGTTTATGTCCCTCTTTAGTAAACCTAAAAATGAAGGCGAAGCCAGCAATGGTGCCATCATCGATCTGCGCGACGTGCATAAATATTACAAGACCGCCGTCGGCGACTATCATGCGCTCAAGAGCATTGACCTCCAGATCCAGTCTGGCGAGTTCGTGAGCATCATTGGAAAATCAGGAAGCGGCAAGAGCACGCTGCTGAACATGATCACGGGCATCGACCGCCCCACATCCGGGGAAGTGTATGTCAACGGCACGGCGGTCCATGAATTGAACGAAAACCGCATGGCGCGCTGGCGCGGGAAAAATCTCGGCATTGTTTTCCAGTTCTTCCAGCTCCTGCCGACTATTTCGGTGATCGAGAATATCATGCTGCCCATGGATTTTTGCCGCACCTATCCAATGCGTGAGCGCGAGAAGCGCGCCCTGTCACTGCTTGAAATGGTCGAATTGGATGAGCACGCCTACAAACTGCCTACTGCACTCTCTGGAGGTCAGCAGCAGCGCGTCGCCATCGCCCGCGCACTGGCAAATGATCCACCGGTTGTCATTGCGGATGAACCTACCGGGAACCTAGACTCAAAAACAGCGGACAGCGTCTTTGAGTTATTCAGGAATCTTGTGTCGCAGGGAAAAACCATCATCGTGGTGACGCACGACAGTGGGCTCGCCAAACGAACACAGCGGACCGCCCTGATCGCAGATGGCGAGATCGTCAATGAGTACGTTGCCAAAGCCCTGCCCACCCTGCCGCGCGAGCTGTTACTGCAAGCCGCAAATATTGCCAGTGCACAAAAATATGAAGCAGGCTCGATGATCCTGACCGAAGGCACCAATGCCGACTCGTTCTACATCGTCACCAGGGGCACGGTGGAGGTGATTCTGCCCAGAACGAATCAATCGGATGTGATCGCTCTGCAGCTCGGACCGGGTAAATTCTTCGGCGAAATGGCATTCTTCCATGAGCGGAAACGTCGTGCATCCATTCGCGCTTCTGAGAGTGGTCCTGTTGAGGTTCTGGTGCTGAGCTATGACCAACTCGACAAATTACTGAGTCAATCCGATGCCACGCGCGAGGCCCTGCACCAGCTGGCTGACAGGCATGAGGCGGCTAACATCGCACTTCGGGGAGTAGGCTCATGAGCAGCCGCTGGAAGAAGATCTGGGCGGATTTCTGGGGCAACAAATCCCGCACGTTTCTCATCATCCTGACCATTATGGTCGGCACACTCGCTGTCGGGTTCAACGCCAACCTCGGGGCGTATATGCTGGAAAGCATGGATGGCGATTATCTTTCAGCCAATCCGGCAGAGGCGACGATCTACACTTCGCCATTCGGCGATGACATGGTGAAGACTGCCCGCGAAATGCCCGGTGTCAACGCGGCCGAAGGTCGAAGCTCTGCCAGCGCGTATCTGCTCCCATTGCAGGGAGAGCCGATCTCGATCCAGTTTACGGGCATCGAAGACCCTGCCGATTTGACACTCAATCAGCTCAAACCGAAATTTGGCGAGGCAGCCATACCATCGTTTATAGACAAGCAACTGCTGATGGACGCCTCTGCTGAATCCCTCGGTTATAAAATTGGCGACACGCTGATCATCGAACTTGAAAACGGCAGGCATCGGGAATTGGAGCTGGCCGGGTATGTCCATGATGTGGCGGGCTTTCCATATAACCTGGCACAGACGATCAACGCCTATGTCACTCCGAGTACGCTGGAGTGGCTGGGAGGCTCCAGGCAATACAGCATGGTTGCTGTAAGCGTCTCTGAAAACCAGACCGATGCGGAACATGTCACAACGGTGGCGCAGGCTGTCGCTGACCGAATGGAGCGCGCAGGCGCTGAAATCTATTTTGTGAACGTCGATCAGCCCGGACATCATTTCGCCTGGAGCATCTCTCAGGGCATCTTCTTTGTCTTGAGCGTGCTCGGATATATGACCGTTATCCTGAGCGCCTTTCTGATCATCAATACCATCACTTCGATCATGACCCAGCAGACGCGTCAGATCGGGATCATGAAAGCCGTTGGCGGTGGGAATGCGCAGGTCTTCGTCATGTATGTTGTCCTGGTGCTGAGCTTTGGTCTGGTTGCACTGCTGATTGCAATCCCCCTGTCCAATGCAGCCGCGCAAAGTATCGGCGGTGGAATGGCAACTTATCTGAACTTCAATCCACTGCCGTTCAAATCGTATCCTTCTGCCATGATTCAGCAGGCAATCGTGGCACTCGTGATACCCCTGCTTGCCGCCCTGTGGCCCGTCTATAACAGCGTTCGGATCACCGTACGCGAAGCGATCAGTGATTACGGTATTGGCGGCGGCTCAAAACCAAAGGATGCTTCAGTGAGCAGGCGCAACCTGTTCATCCCGCGTCCGATGCGTCTCTCGTTGAGAAATGCTTTCAGGCGCAAACTTCGCCTCAGCCTGACCCTGTTCTCACTTGTCCTGGGGGGTGCAATCTTCATCGGGGTCTATAACCTGTGGGCATCGTTCGATAAGACCATTGAGGATATTCAGGGATATTTTCTCGCTGACGTCAATGTCTCATTCGGACGGTACTACCGCTACGATGAAGTTGCCTCTCTTGCGGAGGGCATTCCAGAGGTGTCGAGTGTCGAAGGCTGGACTGAATATCCCGGCACACTGGTCTCGGACCAGGAGGCCGCCGGGACACAGATTCTGTTCGTCGCGCCGCCCTCCACGTCAACGCTGATCGACCCCGTTATCACAGCTGGACGCTGGCTGACAACCGGCGATGAGAATGCCATCGTGATCGGCAATCATCTTCTGAATATGTTTCCTGATCTGAAAATCGGTGACTGGCTGACCATTGAAATTGACGGCAAGGAAACGAAGTGGCACATCGTCGGCTTTTACACAATTACAGGCAACGTGAGTCCGCCCCTGCTTTATGTCAATTACGAATACCTGAGTCGCGTTGTCGGCGCGCCCGGACAGGTCTATTCCCTGCGTGTATTAACAGCAGAGCATGATGCCGCCACGCAAAAACGGGTCAATGACCAATTAATCGCCCTGTTCGAAGATCGCGGCATTCAGGTTGGCAATACCCAATTGGGAGCTGACTTCATCACCAGTCAGCAGGCTTCGACCGATATCCTGGTTTACTTCATGCTGGTCATGGCAACACTGATCGCGGTCGTCGGCGGGCTGGGCCTGATGGGCACAATGAGCATCAATGTTCTCGAGCGGACGCGCGAGATCGGCGTGATGCGGGCGATCGGCGCCTCCAACGGCGACATCCAGGGCATTGTGATCGTGGAAGGCATGGTCATTGGCTTGATCAGTTGGGCGATCAGCATCCTGCTGTCCATCCCAATTACAGCCATCCTGTGCGCCGGTGTGGGGATGGCCGTTCTGACCTCACCCATGCCTGCGGTCTATGGGACAACCGGCATCATCGCCTGGCTGATCTTAACTCTCTTTCTGGCGACGGTTGCCAGTGCGCTCCCCGCCAGACGGGCTTCGCGGCTGACAGTAAGAGATACACTGGCATACGAATAAAAAAGAGGCGGGTCTCAACAGGACCCGTCTCTTTTCATTTGAATGCCTGCATGATTAGCTCGCAGCCAGGCCTACCGTATTGCCACAACCTTTTCCGAGGATTCGATGACCTCTGCCTTGATTTTCCCGGCAGATAGTTCACGCAGTTCATCCTGGAATGAGTCAAATGACTCGATTGGGATTTGCAGGGTCATCGTAATATCCGCGGCAAACTCCTCACCCAGTACCTCAGCCTGGTTCCGCGCCGCGCTCAAGCGGACTCTTTCCAGCAGGTGATACGGAAGCGCGGTCATAATGATATACACGGGGACTCGTCGTCCACGCTCTGCTGCGTTCACGACCAGCTGAGTAGATTCGGTATATGCCTTTACCAGCCCGCCCGTTCCCAGCAGCGTCCCGCCAAAATAACGCGTGACGACGACAGCCACAT
>DATFET010000063.1:0-6449 GCA_035250835.1 Anaerolineales bacterium | reverse complement strand
CCGTTCGTCGCGGACGGCTTCTGGAGCGCGGTCTATTTCATCTCGACAACGCTCGGCGTGGACTGGAACCTCGTCGTCATCGGGCTCGATCAATTCCAATTCTGGAACTGAACCTCCAATCTACAATTCATACTGTCCTGCAATGCAAGGCTCACATTGAAGCAGCTTCGATGTGAGCCTTTTCTTATCTCTTGCACGTTGATAGGGCAGCAGAGCCTTTATGGCGTTCACATTATTGCCTGACAAAACACGGAAATGTCATCCTGAGCGAAGCGAAGCATCTCTAACACGCCATGCGAGACCCTTCAGTCGCGTAGTAACGCTCCTTCAGGGTGACATAAAAGTGGATTTTGAGAAAGCCATGGCAGAGCCTTCGTTATTCTTTACAAATCAGACCTTTTTGGTTATAATAATTGTGTAATATTTCACAAATAGGAAGGTGAAAGATGAATACCCAGAAAGTCCCGCATATTATCGTTATCGGTGCCGGCTTCGGGGGTCTGGAAGCCGCAAAAAAGCTGGCGAAGTCACCCGTGCGCATCACGGTGATCGACCGACATAACTACCATCTCTTCCAGCCGTTGTTGTACCAGGTTGCGATTGCAGGTCTGGTCCCATCGCAGATCGCCTCTCCCCTGCGGACGATCTTTCGCAGACAGAGGAATGTCAACTTCCAAATGATGGAAGTTTCATCCATTGATTTCGACTCGCGCTATGTCAAAGCAGACGGCTCGGTCATCGCCTACGATTTCCTGATCCTGGCTGTGGGCGGACAGACAAACTTCTTCGGCATGAAAGAGGTCGAGCATCACGGTTTCCAGTTGAAGGATGTGGAAAGCGCAGTGGCAACCCGCAATCACCTGCTCCGCATGTTCGAGGAGGCCAGCCGCGAAGTGGACGTGCAGAGGCGCCGGGCGCTGCTGACCTTCGTCGTTGTCGGCGGTGGACCGACCGGCGTGGAAACAGCGGGCGCGCTGGCTGAATTAATTACTCACGTGATGGCAAAGGATTATCCGTACATGGACTTGAAGGATGTGCGCGTGCTCCTGCTCGAAGCCGCCCCCAGCGTGATGATGACTTATCCAGATGAGCTGCGCAAAGCAACCCACGATCTTCTGCGCAGTAAGAACGTCGAGATCATGGTGAATACGCGCCTTCTGGATTACAACGGTTTGCAGGTCACACTCGCAGATGAGACGACCATCGAGGCCCACACCCTGATCTGGACTGCGGGCGTGCGCTCGGCGGAGATCGCCGACCGGCTCGGGGTCCAGCAGGCTGCCGGAAGACGGATCCGGGTCGAGTCCACGCTGCAGCTGCCCGGGCATCCCGAAGTGTTCGTCGTCGGCGACGCGGCGTATGTCGAGAGCAGAAGCGGTCAGCCTCTCCCCATGCTGGCGACCGTTGCCCAGCAGCAGGCAAAAGCCGCGGCGCGCAACATCCAGAAAATCCTAAAGGGTGAAAAGCCTGAACCCTTCCACTACAAGGACCCGGGCCTGCTCGCCACGATCGGGCGAAATGCCGCGGTGGCGCGCATCTGGGGACTCTCGTTCAGTGGATTTATCGCCTGGGTGATCTGGGTTGTCCTGCACATTTACCGCATCATCGGCTTCCGCAACCGCCTGCTGGTGATGATCAACTGGGCATGGGACTATGTGTTCTATGAGAACCAGGTGCGTCTGATCACAAGGGAATAAGGTCCGAGTACTGGGTCGCAACGTATACCACACACAAGCCGAATGAGTTCACCAGGACGTGCAAAAAGACTGAGGGCCAGATGGAATTCGACCTGTGATAAAGGTAGGCGAGCACGTTGCCAAGGATAAAGGTTGGGATGAGCGCTACGGGGTCCAGATGTGCGATGGCGAAGATTCCCGAGCTCAATAATATGCTCCTGACCCAGCCGTATCTGGCGCGGAAACCCTGGAAGAGAAAACCCCTGAAAAAAATCTCCTCCACAAGAGGAGCCAGGATTGCACCCACGAGCAAAAACCAGACCGGGGAGTCGAGCAGCTCGAACAGTTTCAGCATCTCCTCGGCCTGCGTATCGATCCCCAGGACCGTCAGGAACAGGTTATGAAAGAGGATAAGCACATAACTCGCGAGCAATAATCCGCAGCCAATACCGAGGGTGGCCCAATCGAATTTCCCGAAGCCGATCTGTTTCCAGGAAACTCTCCTCCACGCAAAGATAATGATGACAGGCAGGAGAAAGGAAAGCTGGACAAGGACCAGTAATCCGCTTTGGGCAAGCTCTCCCCTTTCTCCGAACAGGGAGATCAACAGCAGAGAACCATCGATCAGGACCAGGAGCAGGACGCCGATCCAGTTGTCGATCGGCTTCCACGGCACGGAATACCTGAGCGGTTCAGGCGCCGCTGCATACGGCTGGATTTCAGGATTCATTTTCCTCCAGTTCACGATAAACAAGCCATTGACCTTTGCGGTCATCCATATTCTTCATGGCGCGGTCATAATAGATGTCGAAGACCTGACCCGTATCCACGCGCACACGAAAGTAAAACCTGCCCACATTCAACGAGCCGCGGTTCGAAGCGACCGCCGCGTGAGCGGGACGCATGTTCCTGGCCATCTTGCCGCGCCGCGCAAAATCGCTCCAGGACGAGAGCATCTCAGAAATGCGGAAGGTTTTATCTCCCCAGATAAACCCGCTCGGGCAATCCGGAGTCTTCTCGTGGGCCGGGGGAGAATCAAAAATCGGCTGGATGGGATGATCGTAAAAGTGAATGGGCTGATAATGATCCAAAAGATCAAACCTTATACGGGTCTTCCGCCTGTAAAAAGGCGAGCAGCATGCCGTGGCGCGGATGGTTCTTCAGCCAGTCACGGATTTCCCTGATATGTTCGTAATCCTGTTCGCCCAATTTTTCCAGGTAGATCGCGTCGAGGTGATTGCGCGTCTCCGCCTCGTGCAGGTGGTCCTGCCAGGGACGCGTGAAGAACTCGTTCAGGTTATCGTGCAGGTTGCGGTCGATCAACGCCTCCCACTCTTCGAATTCGAGCCAGATGCCGTTGCAGCTGCGGCAGCGGTCGAGATAAAAATCGGTATCCGGGAAAACCTTGTAGCGCGCCATGATATGTCCGCAGTTCGCGCACAACTTCAGTTCATTTACATCCCAGGAGGGATCGATCTCGATGGCGCCTTCCTTCTCCGGCAGGCCGCTTCCCAGGGTCCGCCGCCAGGTCATGTAGGCGTTCGAGGGGATGAAAACGCCGTTGCAGTTCGGACACTGATTGGCGGGCAGGCCTTCCAGCAGGACGATGGGTCCCAGTTTGTAATCCTTGCAGACGGGACAGTTCATATGGCCTCCGTTGGGATAAGCTGATTGAATTATATTGCTATTTCGAGAGTTACAACGTCCGCGTGGCGCCACCGTCCACGTCCAGGATAACGCCCTGGATGTAGGCAGCCTGAGGGGAAGCAAGGAACGCTACGGCGCGGGCAATCTCGGCCGGATCACCAAAACGGGAGATCTTCATCTCACGCGGCATGCGCTGCGAGGCTTCCTCGAAATCAATACCCTTCTCTCGCGCATACTTCCTGAGGCGGGTCTGCAGCCTGTCGGTCGCGATCGAACCGGGATTGATCGCGTTCACGCGGACTCCATCCCGCACGCCGCGGTCGGCCAGGGATTTGGTGAGATTCATCAGCGCGGCATTGACCGCCCCACCAATGGTGAATTCCGCGCTGCCCGTCCGCCCGCCGACGCCGATGATATTGATAATTGTTCCGCCACTCACTTGCAGGTGGGACCACGCGGCACGCGCGAGCCGCATGGCAGCATAAAACTTCAAGCCGAAACCATCTCTCCAGGCTTCGTCGCTGAGCGTAAGAAAATCTCCGCGTTGGGTTGCGCCGGCGTTGTTCACGAGCAGGTCAGGTTTCCCAAAAGCTCCGATCGTTTCTGCGATGACCCTGTCAGCGGATTCCGGCTCCCGCAGATCAACGGCGATCACCAGCGACTCGGTCGGCAGGGATTGAGCCAGCGCGTCAAGCTCGGACCGTGAGCGGGCAGCCAGCACAACTTTCATTCCCTCGGCAGACAGGGTTTCGGCGATCGCCTTACCGATGCCGCGGCTGGCGCCAGTGACAATGGCGATCTTATTCGACAGCAGGAAATCCATCATTTATTCGCCTTCGATCTCCAGTTGGAAACGATGCAATACGCGATGAAAAACAGGCGCAGCCAGCACACCAACAGAAGCCAGCAAAATAATCCCGGAATACAGAGCATAAAAAGAAGCAAAGATTTTCCCGGAAATGGTATACAGTCCATTGACAGGTCCCATTCCACCAAGGATCATGGATGCATTGAGAAGTGAATCGATCCATGAAAGCGATTCAAAATAATGATAGCCCAGCATCCCGATACCCAGCGAGAACAGGATCATTGTGGCAGTGAAGAGACCGAATCTCAACATGCGCCGTCTGAATTCGCTTCGGCTTGCCAGCGGCTGTGAACGATGTTCGAACATGTCGTGCCTCCTTATCAAGCAGCTTTTTGCCTGAACGACCTAGCTGTCATACTTCCAATCCCAGAACCAGAACGCAAGCCCCTTGAACTCGCCCCACTTCTCGAACCGTTTTTCCACTTCCTTTGCTGTGACGGGTTTGCCCTTATACCATTCATGCGAAACCATTTTCAAGGCGTACGAATCGATCGGGATGAAATCATGGCGACCCAAAATCATCAACAGATTTGCCGCGGCATACGGACCAACGCCATTGATCTTCAATAATTCCTTGCGCAGCTCAAGCGTTGGCAGTGTGGACGTTTTGAGTGACTCGAGGTCGAGCTGCCCGCTTGCCACGCGGGCTGCCAGTTGATGGATGGCGGGAGCACGGTACCCGACTCTCACGGTCTCCTTCAGAACCTCGGGAGTGCTTGCGGCTATGGAAGTGGGAGTCGGGAAGGCGTGCTTTTCCGGATCGTCGTCGAGCGATGCTCCAAATTTGTTGACCAGTTTGCGCGTCATGTTTTTGGTCGCCGCCCAAAGCGTGTTGGTTGTCAGGATGGTTTTGATCACATCCTCGAACAGGGTCGGCGAGCGCAGGACGCGGCCGAGGCAACGCTGTTTGGCGCGCGCCAGTTTCGGCTCCCCGCGTGAAGCGGCATAGAAGCGCGAAAAATCCATGTCGAGGCCGAACATCCAATTGACCTTGTCTGTCACTTCCCTGCGCTCGGCCCTGTCCAAATTTTCTGTTTCGATGCTGACGCCATCAGCCGCACCGCGCAACTTTAATTCGATCACGCGTCCATTGGAAAGCTGCAAGATATAGCCAAGTGTGTTGCTATTTTCATCGTACGAGAACGGCGCAAGCTGACGCCATCCATGGGAGTCGACCACGGAGGTAAAGTTGAAGGGCTTGCGGGCAGGGAGTGTAAATTTCATTTTCTATCACTTGTCTTCACGTTTGGCAATCGACACCAGCTGCGGCTGTGCGATGCGCATGTAATCACTTAACTTCATCATAATGGACCGATCCAAACGACCCGCGTTGAACACCACTTCGTCATTCTGCTGGATAAGCGGATCTGCCAACAATTGAAGCTGGTCGCTGAACGAAAAGGGCGGAATCGAGCCAATAACGCATCCCGTCAACTCCTGGGCCTTCTCGCGTTTTGCAAAGGCGACACTATCCGCGCTGAAATGGCTTTTCACGCCATCGAAATCCACGCGGCAATCGCCGGGGATATTGGCGAGGCAATAGATATTTTCCTTGCGCGTCAAGCGCACCTGCAAGACCATGGACTTGATGGACTGCTCGATCCTGTTGCCGCGGATCTTTGCAATCACCCCCGTCCGTCCTTCAGGCTCATGCTCGATGACGCGGTAGGAGGCTCCCTCCTGATCCAGTAGTGCACACAGTTGTTCGTGGATGTCTGTCATAGTGTGTGTCATTGCTCAGGATTGGAAGTAGTATTTTTCAACGACGAAGCAACTCTTGGATCATGCGGAGATTGCCACGCCGCCAACTTACGGCGGCTCGCAATGACATTATGGTATTGCATACACCGCATAGCCGCGCGGCGGAGCATAGAACTGGGCCCGGCCGTCGCGGTCGGTGACCTGGTTGATCGGGCGCGCCCTGTCTGTTTTGCTCCACCAGGCGACAGGCTGGAAGGCGGCGTTCGGCCAATTTGTCGTCACCAGCTTCCCGTTCCAGCTGTCGCCGCGGTTGTTGAGTACGTAGATCAGGCCGGATTCCTCGCCGAAGCCTGTGCGCTGCATAATGTAGAGGCCATCATCCACGTACAGTACATGGGTCGCGCCGCCGGCATATTTTTCATGGGCGCTCACCAGAGCAGCAATTCCATTCGGCGTGTTCTCCAGGGCGAGGTTATAGTTGAAGTAATCGTGCCAGAACACACACGGATAGCCCTCATGGGTGAGGATGTAGCTATAGGCAAGAAGTTTGTCATTGA
>DATFET010000407.1:0-7576 GCA_035250835.1 Anaerolineales bacterium | reverse complement strand
TTTATACCATGAAAGAGCCAAAGCATGGCCGGTCGCGTCGGGAACCCGGCTGATCGAAACCCCTTCCGGGCAGACCTTTTGTCGCATCAGTGGACGCCCCGCCGATCCACCTCTGGTTTTATTACCCGGTGCCAGGAGCACTTCACTCACGTGGATCCCCAACATCTCCGCCTTATCCACCCACTATCGAACCTACGCTCTGGACAGTATTTATGACATTGGGCTGAGTGTGAGCCGCCAGAAAATCAAAAAGCCGGATGACCTAGTAACCTGGTTGGACGAAGTGTTGGCAGCGCTTGTCTCAAAAGGTTCGCTTAGACTGATGGGTTTGTCCTACGGAGGCTGGCTCGCCAGTTTGTATGCTCTCCGTTTTCCTGAACGTGTTCAAAAACTCGTGATATTAACCCCGGCCGCAACTGTTTTGCCGGTATCACTCACGCTTATATTCAGAGCGCTGCTTACACTATTACCTTTTGGGAACTTTCGCCAAAAGTTTTACTACTGGCTGCTTCAAGATTCAGTGCAAAGTGGAGAAACTGGCCAGGCATTCGTAGATGAAGCAGTCGCAGACTGGTCGACAGCGGAACGGTGTTTTAGGCGTTTACCCATGGTGCCTGCAACGGTTTTGGAGGATGAGGTCTTACACGGTTTCAAAGTTCCCACCCTGTTTTTAGTGGGAGAAAATGAAAAGGTCTACTCGGCTCAAAGCGCGGTCAGCCGACTGAATCGCGTCGCTCCTCAGATCAAGACAGGGATTATTCCTCAGGCAGGGCACGACCTGTGGTTTATACAGGCAAGCCTTGTCAACAAAATGATTCTGGATTTTTTAGGTGAACCTGAAATTGGTATGTCTTCATCCTAATTGCCTGAGCAAGCCCTTTTTTGTTTGCGAGCAAAATTATCCAGCAAAAATTCCAAACCAGCTGTACCAATTTCTCAATTTATTTATTTTGTATGCGGATGTACTGCGACCAACGCCTGGCGAGTTTCCTAAAGAACATCGCAAACAACAATCCAATTAATGAACCCGAAGCCACGTCGCCTGGATAGTGATCGCCCAGATAGATACGAGAGAATGCGACCAGAGAGGCGAGAATATATCTGAGCAAACTGCCGCGGGGATCTCGCTGGTTGAGAAGCCAGGCACCGGCAAACGCTCCCGCCGCGTGACCGGAGGGGAATGACCAGGTGCCCGGCTTTTTTCCTATTACGATGGCCTGGATAATCGTGATGAACGGTCGTCGCCGTCTAAAATATGACTTGATTGGGAATTCCACGAGCAGGCCGGTGATCGTCAAAGGTAATCCTATCTCGCGAAAAGTCATTTTGACATTTCCCCGCTTTCGTAAAGCAGCAAGAGCTATTTCAAAATACCGGGCTGCTGCTCCCTGCCAGACAAGTGTAAAAGCATAAAAAAATCCATTGAGCAGGTGTGTATGCGGGAGATGGTTGATCGTCAGTTTGTAGCAGACTGGGCAGCGGTTTGAACCTTCTGCGCAGCTTCTACAGGAGTTTCCGAAAGTGTTTGAGAATTCCCGACATCGGACGCGGTTGCACCGGCTGTGGCAGACTCAAGATTCTGGATCACCTCGTCCGCTTTTTCCTGAGAGTCCACATTTTTGACTGCGTCCTTTAGCGCCCGGCGGACAGGTTTCGCTTCTCCCTTTTCCTCGGGCGTAGGCATATCCCACGGCGCGACCGGCGTTTCACCCAATTCTTGTTTGGGGGGATTGGAAGATCGCTTTTGCTTCTTCGGATCGTCGGATTCACTCATAAGATTTATCTCTCGGATGATTAACGAGGGAAATCCAAAATTGACTCGCCCCAACTCTCGCAGGTTGAGTCAAACTCGCAGCATGCTATTTTGAAGTCCTCCCAAATCGTTTGGGAGGACTTCGTCATTTTAATTATTGCTCTGTGATCACAATGGTTTCGATTGCATCCCCCTGAAAATCCGGGTTTTGATCCGGGTCGCGACGGGTGATATTGTTGACCACATCCATCCCTTGGATCACGTCGCCGAAGATGGTATGCCGACCATTGAGGTGGGGTGTGGGCCCATAAGTAATAAAGAACTGGCTGCCATTCGTGTTGGGTCCAGCGTTTGCCATCGCCAGCAAGCCTGCCTTGTCGAAGGTGAGATCGCTGATTTCATCTTCGAATTCATAACCTGGCCCACCCATGCCGCTGCCCGTTGGGTCTCCACCTTGAACCATGAACCCATCCAGCACGCGGTGGAACGTTGTGCCATCGTAATAGCCATCCCGTGCAAGGAAGACAAAATTATTGACGGTTTTCGGCGCCTTATCGGGGAATAAACGCACGACAAACTCACCTCCATTCGCCAGTTTGAATGTGGCCAGATATTCCTTGCTTTCATCAATGGACATAGGGGGAGCAGCATCATACGCTAAGGCAGCACCCTGAGGTGCCTCGGCTGCTTCTGGAGTATCCTCCGGCCAGAGCATCCAGGCGATACCAATCACTGCCAGCACAAGCACGGCGATGCCAATGTATTGAATTGTCCTTTCGGTCTTATGTTTCTGAAGGGCGCGTTCTCTCGCTTCTATTTTCTTCTTGTTCGCCATCTGATTCACTCCATAGTTTGATGGGTTTGATTTTACCAACGAAACTGCATCTTCCAAATACCTTGATTTTCATCGGCCAGCTTCGAATGACCGTTGAGAATATAATCACGCCTATGCCGAACAGCTTTTTTCGAAAACAGATCTATCTTCCCCAGGATCACGGTTCCTGGGTGTTTATTTTTAGCCCACTGCTGATCGGGTTATTTGCAGGCGGAGGCATCAGCCTTGCCTCGTTTTATCTGATCGTCGCTGCGATCGCTGCATTCCTCATCCGCCAGCCAATTACGATCGCGGTAAAAGCATATTCTGGTCGTCGACCTCGTTCTGATCTGCCAGCAGCTGGTTTTTGGATCCTTGTATATGGATTCTTTACACTCCTGGCGCTGACAGGTTTAATCAGTTCAGGTCATGGCTATATTCTGATTCTGGCGGTTCCAGGATTAGCGGTATTCGCCTGGCACTTATGGCTGGTAAGCAGACGTGAAGAGCGCAGGCAGGTGAATGTTGAGATCATCGCGACAGGAGTCCTGGCTTTGGCCGCGCCAGCAGCTTATTGGGTGGGCCTCGGAAGGTATGATCCAACGGGCTGGTGGCTGTGGCTGCTCACCTGGCTTCAAAACGCGGCAAGCATCGTCTACGCCTATCTGAGGCTCGAGCAGCGGGAATGGACGCAGGTCCCGCCCCGCGCCGAAACGTGGAGCGCTGGACTGCGCGCTTTCATGTACACGTCATTCAATCTAGCCTTTACCCTGACTTTGGGAATGATCTCGATATTGCCGCGCTTTATCTTCATCCCATACTTGGTACAATGGGGCGAGACAGTCTGGGGTATCTTTCACCCGGCAGTCAAGTGGAAGCCGACCCGCATCGGCATCCGCCAGTTGATCGTAAGCACGTTGTGGACAATACTTTTCATCATCACCTGGAGACTCTAATGGACGAGCTAAAATGGGAAATACTCACCGAAGTACAGGGGCGACTCGAAGCGGAGTTCATCAAAAGCTACCTGGAATCGCAGGGAATCGAATCCGAGCTCTTTCAGGAATCGGTCGGTCATCACATCTATCCCGTCACGATCGACGGACTGGGACGTGTCCAGATTTTTGTCCCAAAGGAACAGGCAAAGGAAGCCCGCCAACTCCTGGAAGAGTATAACAACGCAAGGGAATGATTATCACTCATCTTACGCAAAACAGATCCTACTGGCTGTGATAGCGCGACACGCTGCGCGGTGTCGCTCTTGCACAAGAAACAACCTGAAAAGCGAGACGCTTCGCAGTCTCGCTCTACAAACTATTGTTGCGTAAGTTGAGTTATCATTAATAATAAGCGAGGAATTTCCATGGATTTTGATTTAACCGAGGAGCAAAAGGTCTGGAAGAAGACTGTCCATGATTTCGTAGCCAAAGAAGTGCAGCCCAAAGCGCATGACGTGGATGTGACCAGCGAATTCAACTGGACTGCCGTTCGAAAGATGGGTCCGCTGGGATTGCTTGGGCTGAACATCCCGGAGGAATACGGCGGTGCTGGCGTGGATTCGATCAGCGCGGCGATTGCCATCGAGGAGATCGGCTGGGGATGCGGCTCGACGGCACTTGCGATTGCTGCCCACAATGGGCTGGGTACAACTCCGATCGTCTTATATGGAAGTGAAGAACTCAAACAACAGTGGCTGCCCCTGGTCGCCAGCGGACAGGACAAGCTCGCCGCGCTCGCTCTTACGGAGCCGGGCGCCGGTTCCGATTTACAAGGCGGAGTCACAACCCGAGCAGTCAAAGACGGAGATGAGTGGGTGATCAACGGCGCGAAGATGTGGTGTACGAACGCTTCCATCGCAGAGTACATCATCACCCTGGTACGAACCGATCCGAGAGGTGGCTCACGCTCCTTGAGTCAAATCCTTGTGCCAACCAATAGTCCGGGCCTCAGGATCGGACCTGCCGAAAAGAAAATGGGTTTGCACGGCTCTCCCACTCATGCTGTGACCTATGAAGATGTACGTATTCCCATTGGGAATTTGATAGGTGAGGAAGGCAAAGGCTTGCAGCAAACACTTGCCACGCTCGATGGCGGACGGATTGGGATTGGCGCCATTTCCATTGGGTTGGCGCAGGCTGCATTCGAGCACGCTGTTAACTATGCCCGCGAGCGCCAGGCGTTTGGAAAAGCCATCGCTGACCATCAAGCCATCCAGTGGATGCTGGCAGATGCCGCCACCGAGATCGAACTGGCGCGGACGATGCTCGATAAAACTGCCTGGCTCAAGGAACAGGGACGACCATACAACAAGGAAGCGGCTATGGCAAAGATGTTCGCCACTGAAATGGCAGAGCGCGTTTGCCGCAACGCGATCCAGATCCACGGTGGGTATGGTTATTCATCCGAATATCCGGTCGAGCGAATCTACCGCGATGCCCGCCTGATGACCATCGGCGAAGGGACCAGCGAGATACAACGATTGGTGATTGCAAGGCATATCCTGGCCATGGAATAAGATCAATATTTGACCTGCCCTGATATGATTGAAGGGATGCGGCTGATCTCAACCGCATTTTTTATTTGAGTAGACGGTCTACGGATTTGAAGCAAAAGTGAAAACCAGTACTACATCGTCATTCGTGAGAGTCAATGTGCTAGCTTCGACCGAATAAGTGGCGGTGCTGTTCAATACCGTGTGCACGGCACCTTCCTGTTCCACGCGCGCCTCATCACAAGCCATCAGAGTGGACGTGATCGTACTGAATGTGATTTGATCCCCTTCCACTTCATACGTCCCACCCAGCGAATTGCAGCCGGAATTTCCGGTCATTGTGCCATCCTCGCTAAATGTGAGCCCGGCTTCACTGTCGGTCACAGCGGGAGTAGCTGAGCCTTGCGGTCCATAGGCTATGAGTTCCCAACTGCCGGTCAGCGAGTTTTCCTGGGGTGCACAGGCAGTGAGCAACAGAACAATCACCCATAAGTTTCGCAAATCCGTTATCATAATTTTCTCCTCCGGTCACACCAGGCTAAACCATAATCAAATTGACAACTTTTTCGTAGATTATGGTTATCGCATCAAAAAGTAATTAATGATCAAGGAATATCTATGAAGATTAAACGGGTTGCAGAGAGATATTCTAATTATAGGCAAAACTGGATGAGTCAGTTGATATTGATAAATCAAAAATGCAACTGAAAGACAGTCGCATTTTTGATCTCACACAACAGCGCCTATGGTTACGGGTATGGATTCGATGCAGAAGTAAACACCAGCACCATACTGTCATTCGTAAGCGTCAATACATCACCATCGATGGCGTAGGAAACCGTGCCATTCAAGACCTGGTGCATGGCGCCCTCCTGCGACATGATCGGATCATCACAGGCCATCAGGGTGGAAACGAACGGACTGAATGTGATTTGATCGCCATCTACTTCATATGTTCCACCCAGCCCGTTACAGCCAGAATTGCCGGTCACACTGCCATCTTCGTTGAATGTGAGCCCGGCCTGGGAGTCCGCCACAGCAGGGATCGTTGAAGATTGCGGCCCATAAGCCGTAAGGGTCCAACTGCCTGTCAGGGACGCCTGCTGGGGTGCACAAGCGGCGAGTAACGAACCCAATAACATTAGAATCGGCCAAACTTTTTTCATTTTCTTCTCCTGTCTTCTCGTACCCAACTGACGACCTACTATGTGTAAATGTTCCTCACCTGAAGTTCCTAAAAAGACCGCCACTGCAAGGCAGGCAATTTTCGCCTGTCCGCAATGACGGGATGAATTATCTGGAAGATTCGCCTGAATTCTAGAGCTGTGGCCCGGCCTCTACAATTTCCGTTGGTGTGCTGTCCTCGAACTTTGCGAAGTTTTGTTTGAAGCGCATGGCCAGGTCTTTATAGGAACGGTCATATTCCTTTTTATCAGACCATGCTGAGGACGGCTCGAGAATCTCATCCGGCACACCTGGGCAATGCATGGGTACTTCAAAGCCAAAAACTGGATCGATTTTGTAAGATACATGGTCGAGTTTACCAGTCAATGCGGCGTTCAATAAGGCACGTGTATATTTGATGGAAATCCTTTTGCCAACACCGTACGCACCGCCGACCCAACCAGTATTCACCAGCCAGCATTTGACACCATAACGCTCGATCTTATCCCTGAGCAGTGCAGCATACCTTGATGGATGGTGCACCATGAATGGACCGCCAAAGCAAGCTGAGAATGTGATCGCTGGCTCCTTGCCCAAACCTGCCTCAGTTCCTGCGAGCTTGGCGGTATAACCGGAGATGAATTGATATAGCGCCTGATTCGTTGTCAACCGCGCAATGGGAGGCATCACACCATTGGCATCACAGGTGAGAAAAATAATGTTCTTCGGATGCCCTGCCTTCTTTTCAGGAACAGCGTTTGCAATAAACTCAAGCGGATATGAGGCGCGTGTATTCTCTGTGATCGATTCATCGTTGAGGTCAATTTTTCTCGTAATCGGATCGAAAGGAACATTTTCGAGTATGGTTCCAAACATCTGGGTCGCAGCAAAGATCTGCGGCTCAGCCGCTTCGGAGAGTCCGATCACCTTGGCATAGCATCCCCCTTCGTAGTTGAAGACGCCGTCATCGCTCCAGCCATGCTCATCGTCCCCAATGAGGCGGCGAGTTGGATCAGCAGAGAGAGTAGTTTTGCCCGTACCGCTCAATCCAAAGAATAAAGCCACATCATGCGAGTCGTTTGCATCCACGTTTGCAGAACAGTGCATGGACATCACACCCTGCAAAGGCAACAAATAATTCAATAGGGTGAAAATCGATTTTTTCATCTCGCCCGCGTATGCGGTATTGCCGATGATGGCGAGTTTGCGCTCGTAGTTCAGCACAATGAATGTCTCGCCCGTCGTACCGTCAATGGCAGGGTTGGCTTTGAAACCCGGTCCGCTGATCACGGTAAATTCCGGTACGAAGCGTTTGTATTCCTCCAGGGATTGCGGCGGTATGAACATGTTGCGG
>DATFET010000397.1:0-5447 GCA_035250835.1 Anaerolineales bacterium | reverse complement strand
TCAGGACGGTCTATAAGCCGCATATCACCCCCTGTTGGGGGTTCTGTCCAGTCATTTATCAAACAATTTGTACCTCAGGACGGTCTATAAGCCGCATTCTGTCCAGCAGACGCCCTTTCGGAACAGTCCACTTGTGCGATCATCTCTCTGGGCGGTGCGTCGCCGCGCCGCTCGGTGCGGCCTACCCGGAACTGACCTCCTCACCGTGTGAGGAAGTACATATGAAGACGAGCAGTCTCCCGTCGTCCGCGGACGACTTCGTCCCTGCTTGGCCTTGCTCCCGGCGGGGGTTACCTGGCCACCCACATTACTGCAGGTGCCGGTGGTCTTTTACACCACCTTTTCACCATCACCCACCCCTAACCCGTGTCCCCTTTTCCCGAAGGAAGAGGGGATAAAGGATAAGGGTTGGCTGTTTGTTTCTGTGGCCCTTTTCCGGCAGGTTGGCTCCTCACGGAGGCTTCCCCGCCCCGGGTGCTATCCGACGCCGTGCTCTATGGAGTGCGGACTTTCCTCGATCCCGACAACGCAGGACCGCGATCGCCCAACCGACCTGAGGCGACAGTATCATACACGCGAGCATACCTGGCGTCAACATTGGGAGAGCTTTTCAAATAAATGTCAGATACTGCTTTTCACAACTGAAATTAGAGGTTTTTGCCTGTCTGTTGAAGAATTGAGTACACAACATTCCAATACACCACCTGATTCACCCAACCTGATATTTGAATTTCGACCTGTGAATCCATGGAAAAGTCTACCGATTAATGAGACAAGCGGTAAAATAAACAAAGATCGAATCCACTGAATGTATCGGAGTATGTGTGAGTCACTGGCCCGGGAAATATGCAATTGGACTGACTGGCAATATCGCCACCGGTAAAAGCGTTGTGCGCCGTATGCTTGAGCATTTAGGCGCTTATACCATCGATGCTGACGCGCTCTCTCATCGCGTCATCGCCAAGGGGGCACCCGGATACAAGCCCGTCCTGGATAAGTTTGGCACCTGGCTGCTGAATGAGGATGGGCAGATCAACCGCGCAAAACTCGGGCGGCTGGTCTTCGCGGACCCACAGGCGCTCGTCCAGCTCGAAGCCATCATCCATCCATATGTGCGTCAGGCGGTGGACCTGCTCGTCCGACGCGCCACTCAAAAGGTGGTCGTCGTCGAAGCGATCAAATTGCTCGAATCAAACCTGAGGACGGGCTGTGATTCGATCTGGGTGACCGACGCGCCGCCGGAGGTACAGGTGGAGAGGCTGATGCGGAAACGCGGTATGAGCCGCGAGGACGCGCTGCAGCGCGTCCATTCACAGCCCGCGCAGATGCAGAAGCTCGCCGCCGCCAGCGTCATCATCACCAATACCGGTTCCTACGAAGATTTGTGGAAACAGGTCAACCAGGCGTGGAAAAAAATTGTCCCCTCGCATGGGACTGAGCCTGAAACGCTCATCACGTCCCGGCCTGCGGTGGGATCGTTCTCCGTGCAGCGCGGCAAGCCGCGCGACTCACAAAAGATCGCAGACCTGCTTCACCGCCTGAGCAAAGGCAGGCGCGCGTTGAACAAGGACGATGTTATGGAGGCTTTTGGCGACAAGGCATTTCTCCTGCTGCGGCTGGGCGATGACCTGGTTGGGATTGCCGGCTGGCAGGTGGAAAACCTCGTAGCGCGTACAACTGACCTTTATCTCGACCCCAGGGCAGCTGCAGATAAGGCTCTTCCGCTGATCCTGAATGAAGTGGAAAAGGCATCCAGCGACCTGCAATGCGAAGCATCCCTGGTCTTCCCACCCATGGAACTGGTTGGATTTGATTCAGTCTGGAAACATATTGGCTACGAAAGACGTTCTCCTGATGCACTGGGTGTGCAGGCATGGACGGATGCCGCGCTTGAATCCATGCCGCAAGGCTCGGCGCTGTTCTTCAAACAACTGCGCACAGACAGGGTCTTAAGGCCGATCTAGCAAAACAAATGAACTTGGGATATCTGTTAAGGCATGTCATGGATTTCCGGGTTCTGTGATTTTGAAATCAATAACGGGGTTGGAAGGCACACCAAGATGCATTGGGATTTCATTGTGGATTCGAGTTTCTCAGCCCACATTCAGCCAGCCCTACTATACTGAGTTGCGCATTCGCGAATGACGAATTTTCTTAACAACATTCTCTTTGTTTTTCAGCGCCTCACCTGGCTGAGCGTCCTGGATATCCTGCTGGTAACGCTGATCTTTTTTGTGGTTTTATATTCCCTGCGCGATACCCAGGCAATGGTCTTATTAAGAGGCGTGATCTTCCTGGTTGTCGCACTTGTCCTTCTGACCACGCTTGTCGAACTCCCCGCCTTTTCCTGGCTGATCCAAAGCATGTTACCCGCGCTGTTACTCGCAATCCCTGTTGTTTTTGCACCGGAGATCCGCCGGGCACTCGAACGGCTTGGACGGGCTGGCAACCTCATCCCTGCATCTCCTCTTTCTGCAAGTGCAGAGTCGCGCATCGTCATCCACGCCATCGTGGAGGCTACCGCGCGGCTCTCGGCGCGCCAGCACGGAGCTTTGATCGTGATTCAAAGACAGGATAACTTAGATCAGTATATTGAAACCGGCGTGCGGATGAGCGCCCACGTCACTCCCGAATTACTGCTCCAGATTTTTTACCCCGATACGCCGCTGCATGACGGCGCGGTCATCATCGCCCGGGAGCGCATCGTGGCTGCCTCATGTGTCATCCCCCTCTCGGCCAGCGGAGTCCTCAACCGAACGCCGGAGCGTCAAATGGGACTCCGACACCGCGCGGCTCTGGGCATCAGCGAAGTCAGCGACGCGGTGTCCGTCGTCGTCTCGGAACAAAGCGGCTCCATATCCATCTCGCATGCCGGGCGCATGATCCGCCGCATCGATCCTGAACGGCTGGAGAATATCCTGGCTGCATTCTTCCGCCCCGATATTAAAGCTCCACAACAGTTATGGCTCAAACGATATTTCCCCTCTCTCTTCAAGCGCAAGGAGGAATAGCATGCGCTGGTTTGCATCCAATCTTCGCACACTGTTACTGGCACTCGTCCTTGGCATTGCAGTCTGGATGTCTGCTGTTTCTGCTGCCGACCCCGATGAGGTGCGCGCCTATTCAAAACCCATTCCCATCGAGATCATCGGACAGGATCCATCGCTCATCCTGACGAACGAGATACCCACAAATTTGACCGTCACCCTGCGTGCGCCGCGCTCCGTCTGGGAGGCGCTGAATACACAGGATAACGCTGTGCGCGCCATCCTGGACCTCTCGGGCTTGAGCGCCGGCGAACACGTGGAGAATGTCCAGATCCAGGTGGCTCTCAGGCCCACGCAGATCGTTCTGGCGGACCCGCAAACGGTTAGCGTTGATCTGGAATCGCTTATTACGAAAACGCTTCCACTCACTTTGACTCTTGCCGGTCAGCCGGCGACGGGTTACCAGGCCGGTGAAGGGACTCTGAATACGCAGGAGGTGGTGATCTCCGGACCCGAGTCCCTTGTAAAGGAGGCCATGCGGGCGCGCGTTGCAGTCAACCTCGATGGAGTCCGCGAAAGCATCACAGACGAGCCCGTCCCCATCCAGATTATCGACTTGAAAGGCGAAATCCTGAGAGGTCTGACGATCAACCCGGAGACAGTCCAGGCAAATGTTCCCCTTAGCCAACAGGGAGGTTTCCGGGACGTAGCGGTGAAAGTCGTCGTGAGCGGACAGCAGGCGCCCGGCTATCGTCTCGAAAACATTTCTGTGTTTCCACCGGTGATCACTGTCTTTTCCACCGATCCGGAGCTTGTAAGCTCCTTACCCGGAGTTGTGGAGACGCAGCCGCTGGATCTGCAGGATGCCCGCGAGGATATTTCGACGCGTCTTTCGCTCGACCTGCCGGATGACGTGACCCTGATCGGACCGCAGACCGTCCAGGTGCAGGTCAGTATCACACCCATCCAGACCAGCTTGACGCTGCTGAACCAGCCCATCAAAGTCATCGGGCTGTCGGAGGAGCTGGCTGCACAGACCTTCCCACAGACTGTGGACGTAATTCTTTCCGGTCCCGTGCCCGTGCTCGAGAGCCTGACATCGGAGGACGTGGTGGTCAATGTCGACGTGAGCGGGCTGGGCATTGGCACTTATCAGCTCGAACCCGTCGTGGACACAGGCGATATCGGCGATCTGCTGATAGAAGCCATCCTGCCTGGAACGGTGGAAGTGATAATATCCATACCTGGAACGCCCACGCCAACACCTTTCCCAACACCAGGGTAATAAGAGATCAATTCCGATTCTTAAACCGCAAATCTAAAACTTGTACTGAGCTTGTCGAAGTATCTTAAATCGTAAATCTGAAATCGTAAATCCTATGTCCAAACCCATTGTCGCACTCGTTGGCAGGCCCAACGTAGGAAAAAGTACACTATTCAACCGCCTGGTCGGAGAACGTCTCGCCATCGTGGACGATACACCCGGCACCACGCGCGACCGTTTGTTTGGTGAGGTCGAATGGAACGGGCGCGCCTTCCACATTGTGGATACCGGCGGCATCGATCCCACGCATGGAGGCAGATCTCCTCTCTCTATTGGTTCAGCAGACTTCATCGATGAGATCCGGCAGCAGGCGAAGGTCGCCATCGATGAAGCGGATGCTGTCCTGTTTGTCAACGATGGACAGACAGGCGTAACCGCTCCCGACCTCGAAGTGGCAAATATCCTGCGCCGCTCCCAGAAGAAACGGGAAGACGGGACATTCTGGCCGCCGATCTTTGTCGTGGTCAACAAAACGGAATCCAAAGACCGACGTGAAGAGTCGCCTCAGTTCTACGAGCTAGGACTGGGGGAACCGTACCCGGTCTCCGCAGTGCACGGAACCGGGACCGGCGACCTGCTCGACGCGCTCGTGGCTGCCTTCCCCGAGCAGGTCGCTGAGGAGGAGGACAGCAGCATCAAGATCGCCATCGTCGGCAAGCCAAACGCGGGGAAGTCGAGCCTGCTGAACAGGCTGGTCGGAGAGGAACGCGCCATCGTCAGCCCCATCCCCGGCACGACGCGGGATGCTACCGATACCAAGATCGACGTGAATGGATTGGAGGTCACGCTGATCGATACGGCAGGCATCCGCAAGCGCGGCAAGATCGAACAGGGTGTGGAGCAATACAGCGTCCTGCGCTCGTTCAAAGCCATTGAGCGCGCCGATGTGGCTCTGTTGATGATCGACGCGACCACCGGCATTACCGCCCAGGATGCACATATTGCCGGCTTCATCCTGGATGAATGGAAATCGTGCGTGGTGATCGTTAATAAATGGGACGCGGTCGAGAAGGACGCCTTCACCATGGAGGAGTACACGCGCAAGATCCGCGCCGACCTGAACTTCATGGATTACGTCCCGCTGTTGTTCATCTCAGCCAAAACCGGTCAACGTGTTGATCAGGTTCTGCCGATGG
>DATFET010000394.1:0-5559 GCA_035250835.1 Anaerolineales bacterium | reverse complement strand
GGATAATCGACCCGGGCTTCGAAATGATGTCACCTGCCCAGCAGGCTGAGATCAAAGCCGAAGTGGAAGATGCACTCAAGTTATGGGATACGCACGGCGACGGCAAATGGAAGAGCAAACTTATGCTCAAGGACTCCATTGCGGATGTCACGCTCCAGTTCGTGCTGATCCGCCCGCGTGATTACGATGTGATCGCCACGATGAACCTGAACGGCGATTATATTTCCGACGCGCTCGCCGCGCAGGTCGGGGGAATTGGCATTGCCCCGGGCGCCAACATCAACTATGTGACGGGTCACGCCATCTTCGAAGCGACTCACGGCACCGCGCCGAAGTACGCGGACCTGGACAAAGTCAATCCCGGCTCGGTCATCCTCTCGGGTGAGATGATGTTCCGTTACATGGGCTGGAGCGAAGTCGCGGATTTGATCGTCCGGGGGATGGAAGGCGCCATCAACGCCGGGACCGTCACCTTTGATTTTGCCCGTCACATGAGCGGCGTGAAGGAAGTGAAGTGTTCCGAGTTCGGCGACGCGATCATCAAGCATATGGGATAGTTATTCGATAATCAGTAGATCACGAAACAACCAAGAGAAGCCCGAAAACAAGAGTGCGGGCGTACGCCCGCACTCTTGTTTTTGGTTATCCTCTAAACTTTCGTGAAGTACTGATAATTCAAAAAGCCGGGATTGAAAGATCCCGGCTTTCTCTTAAACTGCAGGCGTCGAATACAACATATATTCTTCTCTCCGCTTCTTTTCAAGCAGAGATAACTGTTTTTCATCCTGTAAATCGATTGGTATCAACGGATTGTAATTCAGCACAATTGCTTCCAGCATGGGATGACGATTTTTCTCATTCGCCCCGACATGATAGAAATGCTCACGAGTCAGAATTGTAAAGTGATAGGCATATTTCTCGATGGCAGGATTATTACGATATTTGTTGCTGTGCCATGTGGAAAGAATGAACTTTGCGGGCGTTACTTTCAGCAGGTCGTATAGTTCTTGTTCATCCTGTTCGCCCCATGAGTTGTAATAATCCACATGCCTGCCGGAATACGGCGGGTCACAATATATGAAATCACCTTGAGAAGCAGAGGAAATGATCTGACGAAAGTCTGAGCTGACAAAAGCCCAATCATGTTGACTGGTTGCCTGAGAAACGTACTTGATCTGGTTGGCAATTTTTGTAATATATGCTTTGGCAAATCGTTCAGGCTTATGACCAAATGGTACATTGAATAAGCCTTTTTTATTGAATCGCATTACCCCATTGAAACAGGCGCGGTTTAAAAACAGCAAATCGAACGGGTCGAAATTTCTGTTAAATCTCTCCCGGACTTTGTAATAATGATCTTCGCCATGTTTTTGTAACAGGCTGCCCTCGCGTTCGAGAAATTCCTTGGCGCTCCCTGCTGAGATTTTTCCACTTTTGATGGCATTATAAAAGTTGATGATGTGTGGATTTACATCTGCAAATATGGCTCGACGTGGAAGGATGTTAAAGCCAACTACTCCAGACCCCATGAATGGTTCAATCCATGTGCCTTTATTTTCATAGGTAGAATGGTCTTTTATCCACTCGGCTAATTTCGTCTTAATACCCTGACACTTTAAAGGGGGGACTTTTACGGTCATTTTATTAGTAGCCTCTTCTTGCGGGCAGGTCTGTTTACTTTTGCATTTGCGAGTTCGGGGTCTTGCCCGCGGTAAATAAGATAATTCCTTAATGTAGTAATCGTTTTGATTCTTCCATCTGGAAGGGTCATTTGTATTTTTCCATAATTCATCCAATAATCATCAAACCATTGTTCGTCTAAATTCTTGAAAACGCCATTCCCACTCAGAATGTCACTTATCTTTTTAATACTTCCAATGTTTGCTGTATTTGAACCGCCTTGATAGTCACTGGCGATTTCCCATTTCTCTTTTGCAAAGAATTCAAAATCACCAATTACCGAAACAATTGACTTTAATTCTTTCAAAGTTCGGATTCTGGTCTCATCCAATTGTTCAGATGCGGAACGTGAGTAAATGATACCAAGGCAGAAATGTCCGAGATATTCTTCGTAGGGAAATTGGATATTCTTGTTACTCTTGCGATTTACGAAATATTCTCCATGAGAACCGAGAGTAAACCCATTGCAAAATTCAGGATTTTCAAACAGGCGATAGGTTGTTTTCAGATCGAGGGCGAATTTGATGCCTTCATCTTTGCTGTGAACAAAAGATAGATCAGGAAAATGGTTTTGTTGTTCCGCAAGCACAATCCGATATTTGTTCTTGTGGGCAAATTCGAGGAGTTTTGGAAAAAGATGTATTTCAAGAATTTTGGATACAATTTTTGTATCCGCCGAAATGGTGTAAATATTCTTGAAAACGTCGATAAATCCTTTTACCGTCCATTGATTATCAGGAGTGGAAATATGTCCCTTCAATTCGGCAACAAACTCGTTCAAAATTTGCCTGAATTTTTGTTTTATCTTTTCCTGCGAAGGTAACAGCATGGTTTCTACAAGGTGAGCAACCAAATTATACAATCAGTTTCCAAATGCAAGAAGTCGGGTTGAAAAGCCCCAACTTCTTATTCGACAAAGTACGCTATGAGTTGGATGTGAAATAAGCTTGGACATTGGCGCTGCAAACAAGTCTTTCCGTCCAGGGCAAGCGGATGGCAGAACAGCGGCTATCCATCCGTGCATTTGATGACAATTATCACTAACTGAAAAAAGCCTAAAACTATAAAATCACTCCAAATTTCGTGATTCTTCGCATTGATGCAGGGAGACTTGTGTATGGAAGTGTACAACCACGATTTGGTCATTCTGGGGACAGGCCTGGCAGGTCTGCGCGCCGCGCTGGAAGCGGCAAAGCAAAGCAGAGGGGAACTCAATATTGCCCTGGTCTCAAAACTTCAATTGATGCGGGCACATTCGGTTGCAGCGGAGGGTGGCACAGCCGCCGTGCTGCGGCAGGATGAAGGAGATAGCTACGAACTCCATGCCTGGGATACGGTCAAGGGCTCGGACTTTCTTGCAGACCAGGACGTGGTGGACTTTTTCGTTCACGAGATGCCAAAGGAAATCCTGCATCTGGATCACTGGGGGATTCCCTGGTCGCGGCGCGAAGATGGACGCATCGCCCAGCGTCCCTTTGGCGGGCACACCTTTCCCCGGGCTGTTTTTGCCGCTGATAAGACCGGACACCTCGAAATGCAGACCCTGTACGATACCATGATGAAGCACACGAAAAAGATCAATCGATACGATGAAGGGTTTGTCACGTCCATACTCATCGAGAACAATCATTTCGCTGGACTCACGATGATCGACATGATCCAGGGCCGCTTTGTAGTGGTCCGCGGCAAGGCATTGATCCTTGCCACCGGCGGCGCGGGTCAGATCTTTGGCTTCACCACTTATTCTGAAACGGTGACGGGCGATGGGCTGGCGATGGCTTATCGGGCCGGGCTGCCGCTCAAGGATATGGAATTTATCCAGTTCCATCCGACGGGCTTGATCCCCAGCGGCATCCTGATGACCGAAGCCTGCCGCGGCGAAGGCGGGACGCTGCTCAACAGCCAGGGCGAGCGGTTCATGAGCAAATACGCTCCCTCCAAAATGGAGCTTGCGCCGCGCGACATGGTCTCACGCTCGGAAATGACCGAGATCGAAGAAGGCCGCGGGTTTGCCGGTCCGGATGGATTGGACTACATCCATTTGGATCTGCGCCGCCTGGGCAGGGAGACAATTTTGGAGCGCCTGCCTCTCATCCGTGAAGTGACCATCAAACATATTGGCCTGGACCCGATCGAAAAGCCGATTCCCATCCGCGCGGTGGCGCATTACACCATGGGCGGCGTACATACAGACATTAAAGGTCATACGCCTGTGGAAAATATCTGGGCGGCGGGTGAGGTGGCATGCGTGTCCTTGCACGGCGCGAATCGACTCGGCTCGAACTCCACCGCTGAATGCCTGGTGTGGGGACGCGTGGCAGGCGCGGAAGCCGCGCGCTATTGCGCGAACGCGTCGCTGGGGGCAGAACCCGTCGATGCCGCGGGCGCAGAATGGTCAAAGATTGAGGCGTTGACCCAATCCACAGGGACGGAAGACCATTACCAGATCCGCAAAGAGTTAAGGAAGAATCTGGATGCAACGATGGGCGTCTTCCGCACCGGTGAGCAGATGGAAACGGGGTTGAAGAAGATTCGTGAATTAAAGGAACGATACCAGCACATTTCATTGAAAGACAAGAGCCTGCGCTATAACACCGACCTCGAGCGCGCGATCGAGACCGGATTCATGATCGATGTGGCAGAGGTAGCAACATTTGGCGCTCTCACGCGCACCGAATCGCGGGGTGGGCACGCACGCCGCGATTACAAAGTACGCGACGACGAAAATTGGCTCAAGCATACGATGGCCTATTTCACAGAAGAAGGCCCGCGCCTGGACTATGGTCCTGTGAATATATCGATGTGGAAACCTGTGGAGAGGAAGTATTAGCCATGAACACTGATAAACGAACGGCGTACAACAATCGGCTCGGACTCAAAGGCTGGATGTATGCGGGACGTTATTCCTTCGAACGCTATCTGTACCTGGGCCATCGCCTCTCAGGGCTGGGACTCATTGCATACATGATCCTGCACATCATCGAAACCGCGAACCGCATCCGCGGCGAGGAAGCCTGGGCAGAGTTGATGGCGCTCTTTGCATCGCCTCCCTTCCGGGTCATCGAATACCTGTTGTTCGCCATGGCAGTCTTCCATGCAATGAACGGAGTGAGGTTGATCCTGGTCGAGCTGGGTTTCTTCCTCGGCAAACCAAGGGAGCCGGTTTATCCATATTCGACTTCTGTACTACGCCACCGCCCACTCACCTATGTCATTATGTTCCTGACCGCGCTGCTCATCCTCTTTGGTGGTTCGAGTTTATTCTTTGAGTAGGAGCCCATCATGCGTGAAACAAGACTTTGGTCCCTGCATATTCTCGTCATCCCGATCATTGCTGTGCTGCTTGGCATGCACTTTGCGCTGATGCACTACGCGCCAGTCTTCTACGGCATGAGTGTGGAAGAAGCGCGTGAGTTTGGAACGATGATCGAGCGCGGCAGAAGCGTGGCGCAGTTCGTGCTCTACATCCTGCTGCTGGCTGCTGGCTTGTACCATGGTCTGTACGGGCTGCGCGGGATTCTAAGGGAATTGCCGCTTACACCCACACTGGTGAAGGTTGTCGATTACGGTGTTCTCCTTTTAGGGCTTGCAATATTTGCACTCGGCGCGTACGTCACATGGTGGACTTTCAGCGTTAGGATCGGAGGCTAACGATGACCACGACAAAAGAGATCACCTTCCGCGTCCGCCGCTTCGACCCGGATACTGATTCCGCGCCTCATTGGGATAGCTACAGCCTGAACGTCCCGGACGGGATGACTGTGCTCGAGGCGCTCCATCAGGTCAAGGCGGAGAAGGAACCGACCCTGGCCTGGCGCTCGTCCTGCCGCATGGGCGTGTGCGGCTCGTGCGGTATGTTCATCAACGACCTGCCGATGC